>DRKK01000065.1 GCA_011051815.1 Sphingomonadales bacterium
GATGATACCATCGTCCTGTAACCGTTGTATTCTGCGCCAGCATACGGATTTGGAGGAGCCAACCTGCTCGGCAATATCCGCCACCGGCACCATGGCATCCTGCTGTAACAGGTCGAGTATCTTCTGGTCTAATTTATCCATATTGGCACAATATCCCGTTTAATTGATAGTATTGGAAATAATATACCGGAATTATAGGCTATTTGCGTATCAATGGGAAGAAATTTCACCTTAAAAGTGATAATATAGATCAAAAGGAGAATGATATGGTGCCCACCAGCGGAAAAAATCTTGATGTCCCAGCCCCGCGCCACAGGCCGGGGGATGAACCGGAATTTGATGATCTTGACATTCCCAATGCGGGAACTGTCGCCAGGCCGGACGTATTGACCAGCCCGAAAGAGATGTTTGGCTATGCCAATACTTTGATCCGGGTTCTGAACATGAAGAATGATGCCGTTGGGGAATGGAATCCAAAGCTCAGCCCGGATGAGATGCGCAAAGGCCTGACTGATATGTTGACCACGCGCATTTATGATGACCGGATGCAGAATATGCAACGGGTGGGCAAGATGTCTTTTTACATGAAATCACGGGGCGAGGAAGCGGTCGCGGTGGCACAGGCCATGGCGCTCGACAAGAAGGATATGCTGTTTCCGTCATACCGCCAGCAGGGCTTGCTCATATCACGGGGCCGGGATTTACTGGATATGATGAACCATTGCCTGTCCAATTCCCGGGATAATTGCAAGGGACGGCAACTGCCGATCATGTACACATGGGCCGAGGGGAATTTCTTTTCCATTTCCGGCAACCTTGGCACCCAATTTTGTCAGGCTGTAGGCTGGGCCGTGGCGTCGGCCTATAAAGGTGAGGATGCTATTGCCGCCACATGGATTGGCGAAGGCACCACTGCTGAGGCTGACTTTCATCACGGCATGACCTTTGCGGTGGTCTATAATGCCCCGGCCATATTGAATGTGGTCAATAACCAATGGGCCATATCCAGTTTTCAGGGCTTTGCCGGTGGGGAAAAGGCCACGTTCGCCAGCCGGGGCGTCGGGTATGGTATGCCGGGCTTGCGTGTGGACGGCAATGACTTTCTGGCGGTTTATGCGGTGACCAAATGGGCGGCAGAACGCGCGCGAAATGGCGGCGGCCCAACCATGATTGAATTATTTACCTACCGTGCGGCGGGACATTCCACTAGCGATGACCCGTCAAAATACCGACCCGATGATGAATATGAAGTTTGGCCCCTTGGTGATCCCATTGAACGGCTGAAGAATCATCTGATTGCGATCGGTGAATGGTCCGAGGACCGTCACGCGGAGGCCATTGAACAGATCACCGCCATGGTCACTAAAAAATACAAGGAAGCTGAATCCTACGGCACCCTGAACAGCGGGGAGAGGCCAGAGGTGAGCAGTATGTTCGAGGATGTCTTTAAAGAACAACCCGATCATCTGCGTCGCCAGCGTCAGGAATTGGGGGTATAGATATGACCAATATGAATATGGTACAGGCCATTAATTCGGCGCAGGATGTGATGCTGGAACGGGACAACGGGGTCGTTGTCTTTGGCGAGGATGTGGGTTATTTCGGCGGTGTTTTTAACTGTACCGAAGGTCTACAGAAAAAATACGGCAAGCAGCGGGTTTTTGACACGCCCATAGCCGAGGGCGGGATCATTGCCCTTGCCATCGGAATGGGGGTCAATGAAATGCGGCCCGTGGCGGAAATCCAGTTTTCTGATTATATCTATCCCGCTTTTGATCAGATCGTGTCAGAGGCCTCGCGGCTTCGTTATCGTTCCGGCGGCGAATATTGGGCGCCGATCACCATTCGCACACCTTGCGGCGGCGGTATTCGGGGTGGACAGACCCATTCCCAAAGCCCGGAGGGGATATTTACCCATGTGTCCGGCATTAAAACCATAATGCCGTCAAATCCCTATGACGCCAAGGGGCTGTTGATCAGTGCTATTGAGGATGACGATCCGACCCTGTTTTTTGAGCCAAAGCGGCTCTATAACGGCCCGTTCTCCGGCGACCCCAAGGCCCCGGCGCAATCCTGGGACGGCCATGACATGGGCGAGGTGCCGGAGGGCTATTACAAGGTTCCCATTGGCAAGGCGAACACGGTGCGTTCAGGAAATGATATGACCATTGTGACTTACGGTACTATGGTTCATGTGTCTCTGGCGGCGGCGGAAGTGTCGGGCTATGATGTGGAGGTCATCGACCTGCGCACCCTGACGCCGCTGGATATTGATCATATCGCGGAGTCCGTTTGCCGGACCGGGCGGTGTGTTGTTGTTCATGAGGCCACCAAAACTGGCGGCTTTGGTGCCGAAATTCTGTCTCAAATTCAGGAGACCTGTTTTTGGAAGCTGGAAGCCCCGATTACTCGTGTGGCGGGATGGGACATTCCCTACCCCCATGCCTTTGAATGGGAATATTTCCCGGGGCAGGGCCGGGTGCTGGATGCCATTAAAAAAGTTATGGAGGGCTGATCTATGGGACAATATAATTTTAAACTGCCTGATCTGGGCGAGGGTATTGTTGAATCCGAGGTGGCCGCCCTTCATGTGAAGGTGGGGGATATGGTCAAGGAAGACCAGCCGCTTATCGACATGATGACCGACAAGGCGACCGTGGAAATTCCCAGCCCCGTTGACGGCAAGGTGGTGTCCATCAGCGGTAACCCCGGCGATATGATCGCCGTGGGGGCAGTTATGGTCACCTTTGAGATTGACGGCGAAGGCGAAGCAGTTGAAGAAAAGCCTGAGCCTGAGCCTGAGCCTGAGCCTGAGAAGATGGAACCAGCTGTGGCGGCCCTTGTTCAGGTGGCGGAACCAACAAAAACTGCGCCGAGTGACAAGCCCTTGGCCTCTCCGGCAGTACGTCGCCGGGCTTTGGAGCAGGATATTGACCTGTCACAGGTGCCGGGCAGTGGCCCCGCCGGACGGATCAGTCATCAGGATCTGGATGACTTCATTGCGGCAGGAGGACGTATTTCCATGCCTGTACAGCAAAAGCGTACCGCAGTGGAAGAAATCCCCGTGATTGGCATCCGGCGCAAAATTGCCGAGAGAATGGAACTGAGCAAACGCACCATCCCCCATTATTCCTATGTGGAGGAAGTGGATGTGACCGAGGTTGAAAAACTACGCCAGTTCCTCAATGACAATCGCCGGGAAGATCAGCCGAAATTGTCCATCCTGCCGTTCATTATGATGGCGACGTTAAAGGGGATGGAACGTTTCCCCGAATGTAATTCCCATTACGTGCCGGAGCATAGCCTTGTGCGGCGTTTCTCTGGTGTTCACCTGGGGATCGCCAGCCAGACCCCAAACGGCCTGATGGTGCCGGTGGTTGCCCATGCGGAGGCGCGCGATATATGGGATATGGCCGCAGAGATGATGCGGGTATCATCCGCCGCGCGCGCAGGCAAGGCCGCGCGGGGTGAGCTATCCGGTTCTACCGTGACCATTACCAGCCTTGGCAAGATCGGCGGCATTGTCACGACCCCGGTGATAAACTATCCGGAGGTCTGTATTATCGGCGTCAATAAAATTGTGCCCCGTCCTATGGTTCTGAACGGTACGGATATTCAAATCCGCCAAATGATGAACCTGTCGTCATCCTTCGATCACCGGGTAGTGGATGGCTATGTGGCGGCGGAGCTTATCCAATATATCAAAGGGTTGCTGGAGCAGCCCGCAACCCTGTTTATGTAAAGGTTTTCCCATGAATATGACATGCAATACACTGGTGATTGGGGCCGGACCGGGCGGTTATGTGGCCGCCATTCGCGCGGGGCAATTGGGCTTAGACACCATCATTGTGGAGGGCGGCCGGGTTGGGGGCACCTGCCTAATTCGGGGCTGTATCCCGTCAAAAGCATTGATTCATGCGGCAGATAAATATGCGGCACTATCGCAGCATACGGGGGACGGCCATTTGGGCATTTCCCTAAGCGAAAAGCCTGTTCTTGATTTCACAAAAACTATGGCATGGAAAGACGGCATTGTTGACCGCCTGAACGGCGGCGTGGACAGCTTACTGAAAAAAGCCAAGGTGAAGCAGGTCAAAGGCTGGGCAACTTTTAAAAATGCCAAAACCTGCGTGGTGGATACGGCAGATGGGCCTGTGACCATAACCGCAGAAAACGTCATCCTTGCCACCGGGTCTAAGGCCACTGAATTGCCCTTCCTGCCATTTGGCGGGGATATATTATCCTCTACGGAAGCCCTGAGCTTAACTGACGTACCAGAAAAATTGGTCGTGGTCGGGGCGGGTTATATTGGGCTGGAACTTGGGATTGCCTACCGCAAGCTCGGCGCGCAGGTGACTTTTGTTGAGGCAGACGAGAGGATTCTTGCTACCTATGACAGGGAACTGACCGCGCCCGTGCAAAAATGGCTCGATAAGCATGACATTACGGTTCACTTGGGGGCCAAGGCTACGGGCTGGAACGAGGGTAGCCTGTCTTACAAGGATAAGGACGGCAACGAACACACCATAGCCGCCGATAAACTGCTGGTCACTGTGGGGCGCAGACCCAATCTGGACGGTTGGGGCTTGGAGAATATGGCCGTTGATTTAGACGGCGGCTTTATCAAAATTGATAATATGTGCCGGACCTCTATGAAAAACGTCTGGGCCATTGGCGATATTACCGGGGAGCCCATGCTGGCGCACCGGGCCTCGGCTCAGGGGGAAATCGTGGCGGAGATCATTGCCGGCCGGAAACGTGAGTTTGCGCCCAATGCCATTGCGGCCGTTTGTTTTACCGATCCTGAGATTATCGCAGTCGGCCAATCAGCGTCCGAGGCCAAGGCGGACGGGATAGAAACCATTGTTGGTAAATTTCCGCTGATGGCCAATGGCCGGGCGCTGACCATGGAAGCGGGGGAGGGTTTTGTGCGTATTACCGCCCGTAAGGACAATCATGTGATCATCGGCATTCATGCGGTTGGACCTCATATATCCGAATTGTCCGGGGAATTTGCCCTGGCCCTTGAAATGGGCGCCCGGCTTGAGGATATTGAAGGTACTATCCATGTTCATCCGACGGTGGGCGAATCCTTTGCGGAGAGCGCATTGGCGGCCCTTGGACATGCCATACATATATAAAGCTTGACTTTGCTGTGGAAAGACGGCAAACACGGCCAACTAAATTATTCCGCCTAGCAGCCATGGTTTGTATAACCATGTATAACCAGCGTTAACGGTCAAGTGCAATCGCGGATGAAAATATGGTGTTCAGCACCATGAACAGTCGCGAAAGGACTATGCCATGACGCATATGGATGCGCCATTACTTGACGATTCTGGACTTAACGATTCTGGCTTTGAGGCTTTTGGCCTAGCCGATTCTATTCTCACCGCAGTTGAACATGAAGGCTTTAGCACGCCGACAAAGATTCAGATAATGGCCATTCCGCCCTTGATGGAAGGCCGTGATCTGATCGGCATTGCCCAGACCGGCGGCGGCAAGACAGCGGCCTTTGCCTTGCCCATGATTGACAAGCTATTGCAGGATTATCAAAAACCGCGTCAGAATATGCCGCGCGTTCTGATCCTTGCCCCAACCCGTGAATTGGCCATGCAGATTGAACAATGTATTGTTACCTTCAGCAAGGGCACGAAATTACGCAGCCTTGTTGTGGCCGGGGGGCAACCCTATCCACCACAAACCAACAAGCTCCGGCGTGGGGTTGATATTCTGGTGGCGACACCGGGTCGCCTGATCGACCATATTGGCCGCAAGAATGTGAAGTTCGCCGATACTGGTATCTTCATTCTGGACGAAGCGGACCGGATGCTGGACATGGGCTTCATTGATGATGTGCGCGATATTTCAGACAGCCTGCCCGAGGAACATCAGACCGTTCTGTTTTCCGCCACTATGAACCAGAAGGTTCGGAACCTCACCAGAAACCTGCTCAATGATCCGGTGAATGTGGAAATTCAAAAGAAAACCGCTGTGGCTGATACCATTGACCATAAGATCATGAATGTGAGCCGGAAAGACAAGGCCAAACTGCTGGCTGAAATTCTGTCTGGGGATGATGTGGAAAAGGCATTGGTCTTTGCTCGTACAAAACTGGGCGCGGACGCTTTATCCAAAGAGCTTCATGAAAAAGGCATCCGGTCAGACGCCATTCACGGCGATAAGCGTCAACGGGTACGGGAAAAAATCCTGATGAACTTCCGGCGTGGACGGACCAGAGTTCTGGTGGCCACCGATGTGGCGGCGCGGGGCATTGATGTGGAGGGCATTAGCCATGTGATCAATTATGAGCTGCCGATTGAGCCGGAAAATTATATTCACCGGGTTGGCCGTACGGGCCGCGCTGGGGCAAAGGGGATCGCCATATCCTTTTGTGATCCCAGCGATATGCGTTTGCTCCGCCCTATCGAAAGCCTGATCAAGTTGCCTATTGAGGTGGACGCTGACCATGAGTATCACATTGATGTGACATCGCGCGGCAAGGGCAAGGGCGGCAAAGGCCGTTTCTCCCGTGATCGGGGTGATCGAGGCGATCGTTTTAGCCGTCAGAAGTCGGACCGCTATAAATCCCGTGACCGGGTGCGGGCCGCCAATAGTGACTGGAAAAAAGACGACCGTAGCAGCGCGCCTAAAAAGACGGCAAAGCACACAAAACCCGTAAAGCCCGCGCGTCAGGAAGCCAAGCGCTATGACCCATGGACTGCAGAGGCCCGCAAGCACAGTGATGATCCGGTATTAGGCAAGCTGCTCGGCAAACCGCCAAAGATCGAAACAAAACGCGAAGATAAATCCGAATTTGTAAAAACCGGCGCGAAGAAAAAGCCGTTCAAAAAGAGAGACGCTGAAGCTAAACCTTTTGCCCGCAAGAAACTACGCGGCGGCAAAAAGGCCCTGAGCACCAATAAACCCGTGAGAAGTCACAAGCCACGGGGCAAAGACACAGGCGGCAACAAAACATTCTCACCTAAAAGAAAATCTGTGGGCCCTAAACGGGCGGCTTAAGCGAATATGGTTTGATTTAATAGCGTGATGTTTTAAGATCTACATCGGCATTCTGCCATGCGCGGATGAAACGCGCGTTGGTTACGTTGGCTATATCTGTTTTCCCCTGGGCTATTAAGCTTTGCTTCAGGCCAAATAATGAATAGCCATTTTTTGGATTACGCCGGAGATCTTCCCAATAAACAACCTCGGCTTCTGCGGGGTAGCCCGCTTCCAATAGCAATGCCCCCAGAACGTGGCGTACCGGAAAATACCAATCAGATGGCTCATTGTAACGCAGGCCGTCTTCCAGACGTACGGCCCTGTCCAAATGGGTGATAGCGTCTTTATACTTACCCTGTTTGCCGGCAATTTCGCCGGTTAAGACTTCTTCTGCGATGGTGAGTAGTGCACCGGCAGCGCCAAATCCTAAATAATAGGATTGATCACTTTCGGCATTTTCGCGCAATTTGACAAGTTGGGCCAGCTCTGTCTGCGCCGGAATTACTTTGCCCTGATTTATATAGGCCATGCCGCGCCCGTAATGCCAGACTCCGGTCATAAACCGGGCTGTCTCATCCGGTTGTGGCTCCGCAAGCATCTCTGCCCATTTGCCAAAACGTACCATGACAAACATTGGCTGGCTGCGAAATGTTTCATAGAGGGCCCAGCTGTTTTCTGTCGAGTTTTCCGGGATGGCAGATGCCACCTGACGGGCGGCGACAAGGGCCTCTTTACTGCGTCCCTGAAACATGGCTGACCAGACCAAAAAATGAAGATTATGGGGGTAATATGCCAGCGGATACAGGC
>DRKK01000066.1 GCA_011051815.1 Sphingomonadales bacterium
ATGTGGGGTCCGTCGGCGGTGTCGTTGGCCTGATCGGTGGCTTGGGCGGTTTCTTCCTGCCTATCGCCTTCGGGGTCATGAATGACTTGATCGGTGTCTGGACAAGCTGCTTTATGTTGTTGACCCTGTTGATCGGTATCGCGCTGGTCTGGATGCATTTTGCCATCATGCGCATGGACCGCAGAGATATGCCGGAGCTTAAAGGTCCGCGTTATCTGCCGGAACTTGACACCTTTAAAGATGGGCAAAGTTAAGGTGATTTAGTGCTACGGGTGAGGCTCTGATGTCTCACCCGTTTTTATAAATATTATTAAAGGATTTAAGGATATGGCTGAAGATATTAAACAATGGAACCCGGAAGACCCGGCAGAATGGGAAAGCCGGGGCAAGGCAATTGCCACCAGAAACCTGTGGATTTCCATACCAAGCCTGTTATGTGGTTTTGCCGTCTGGCTTTATTGGGGTATTATTACGGTTCAGATGTTGAATTTGGGTTTCCCCATTGCCAAGGGCGAGCTCTTTACCCTGATGGCCATTGCGGGCCTGACAGGTGCAACGCTCAGAATTCCCAGCACATTCTTTATCCGTCTTGCGGGCGGGCGTAATACCATCTTTTTCACCACTGCCCTGCTGATGATTCCGGCGGCAGGAGCGGGTTTTGCCCTTCAGGACATTAATACGCCGCTGTGGCAATTTCAGATTCTGGCCTTCCTGTCTGGTCTGGGCGGCGGTAACTTTGCCTCCTCCATGTCCAATATCAGCTTTTTCTATCCGAAAAAGATTCAGGGATATTCTCTGGGGATGAATGCAGGCCTTGGAAATTTTGGCGTGACAACCATGCAAATTCTGGTGCCGTTATTTATGACATTTGGTATTTTTGGTGGCGATTCCATGATCCTGCAAAATACCAGTGGTACGCTGATCGGAAAAATTCCGGCCGGTACGGAAACCTATATTCAAAATGCCGGATTCCTATGGTTGCTGTTTTTGGTGCCGCTGGCTTTTGCGGGCTGGTTCGGCATGAATAATATTACCGATGACCATGTATCCCCGAACATCGGAAATCCGGTCAGTGTTTTTGTTAAAATCTCCTTTATGCTGATCCTTGGTTTTGTTGCGGCGGCTTGCGGCCTGTGGTTAATGTTGCCAGAAACGGCTACGGGCCTACCCACATCCGGTATTGGTTTGAGCAAATGGATTGTGTTGCCGATTGTTATTGTGATGACGGTATATATGTTAAAATTGATCCCCGGTCAGATTGGGGAAAACCTGAAACATCAGTATAAAATCTTTAACAACAAACACACATGGGCCATGACGGTAATTTACACCATGACCTTTGGTTCCTTCATCGGATATGCGGCGGCCTTTGGTCTGGCGATCAAGGTTATCTTTGGCTATCAGCATGTGATGGTTGATGGCGTGATGGTCCATGATCTGGCCAACCCCAATGGGCCTAGTGCCCTGATGTTTGCCTGGACCGGCCCGTTTATCGGGGCTTTGATCCGGCCCATCGGTGGCATGATTGCCGATAAGTTTGGTGGGGCGCGGGTGACGCAATATATCTCCATCGTGATGGTGGTCTGTGCGCTCGGCGTAGCTTATTTCATGCAGCAGGCCTATGCTTCCGCAACGCCGGAACAGTATTTTGTCCCCTTCCTTATTTTGTTCCTGATCCTCTTTGCCGCGACCGGTATTGGCAACGGCTCTACTTTCCGTACCATCGCCATAGTCTTTGACAGGGAACAGGCCGGACCGGTTCTGGGCTGGACTTCTGCAGTGGCGGCGTATGGTGCCTTCATCATTCCCAAGGTTTTGGGTGAGGAAATCAAGGCGGCAACACCAGAAATTGCCCTTTATGGATTTGCTATATTTTACGGCGTATGTATTGTGATTAACTGGTGGTTTTACCTGCGTCCCGGTGCTTATGTGAAAAATCCGTAAACTGACTTAACTAATAACTGAAAGAGTAAAGATATGAGCCATTTTTTGGACAAGATGACTTTTTTCACCAGAGAAAAGCCGGAAGTATTTTCGGACGGACATGGTATCACCACCAATGAAGACCGGGGGTGGGAGCGGGCTTATCGGGGACGCTGGTCCCATGATAAAGTGGTACGCTCTACCCACGGGGTGAATTGTACCGGTTCGTGCAGTTGGAAAATCTATGTCAAGGGCGGATTGGTTACCTGGGAAACCCAGCAGACCGATTATCCCCGGACCCGGACAGATTTGCCAAATCATGAGCCAAGGGGTTGTGCCCGCGGGGCCAGCTATAGCTGGTATCTTTACAGCTCGGCACGGCTGAAACATCCGATGATACGTAGTCGGTTGTTAAAGCTGTGGCGGGAAAGCAAAAACACCTATGCGGACCCGGTGACCGCATGGGGGGATATTGTGGAAAACCAGGACAAGGCCAAATCCTATAAACAAGTGCGTGGCCTTGGCGGTATGGTGCGGGCAGATTGGGATGAGGTTAATGAAATCATCGCAGCGGCCAATATCTATACGGCCAAGACCTATGGCCCGGACCGGGTTATCGGCTTTTCGCCCATTCCCGCCATGTCCATGGTTTCCTATGCCGCAGGATCGCGCTATCTGTCCCTGATTGGCGGCGTGTGTCTCAGTTTCTATGACTGGTATTGTGACCTGCCGCCAGCCTCACCGCAAGTATGGGGCGAGCAGACTGACGTGCCGGAATCCGCCGACTGGTATAATTCTTCTTATATCATGGCCTGGGGCTCCAATGTGCCGCAGACCCGGACGCCGGACGCCCATTTCTTTACCGAAGTGCGTTATAAA
>DRKK01000067.1 GCA_011051815.1 Sphingomonadales bacterium
CGGATCCAGACTGAAAAAAAACAGTTGCATGATATTCATAGCAACGGTCTTTTCTGGTTGGCTCAGGCTGTCCATTCTCAGGAACTGTGTGGTCAGGGCGGCAAGATGGGCGGGCTGGTCTGCGTGAAAATCCCATGGTGTTGCGATCAGGGTCAAGCTTTCCAGAATATGCTCATCCTGTAAAATCCGGGCCGCCGCCAGTGATAAATTGCCGCCCATACAATAGCCCAGAAGATGGATTTTCCGGCCATGATGCTGATGCACGGCACGGATCAGGGGGATTAGCCGTTTCAGGATATAATCCTCAAGCCCAAAGTCCTTTTCCTTTGTGCCGGGGGCGGTCCAGTCCAGCAGATAGGGATGGATATTCTGTTGCCCAAGGAAGCGCATCAGGCTGTGATCTTTTCTCAGGTCAAGGATATAAGCCGGATTGACCAGTGACGGCACCGCGATGGTAATGGGGGAATCTCCGGGCAAGCCCGCGCCGTAATCCAGCAGTTTTGTGGTGCCGATCTGGTGAAAAACCGGAACAGCGGGCATGTCCCTGACATAAGTATGGTCCTGATAGGCCCGTAACCCGGCCAGCGTTTCCGACAGGCGGGTCTGCGCTTTTTTCAGAACCAGAAACTGTAACTGTTCCAGATCGCACCCGGCTATTTTTCGGCGTAAATTATCAGATTGTTCTTTCAGCTCAGGATGTATTTGTAATCCGCCAAGGTGAAACAGGGGCAGGGCGGTGGCGGCACCCGTCCAATTTTGTGTGGCACTGGCCACATGGAGGGCAAGGGGATGGGGGCCGCGTCTGATTTGGGGGCTTTTCTCATCTGATGTTTTCATTCTCTCCTGACTCTATCCCATAGTCAGGAGAGAATAAAGCGTGGAATTATTGCAGCTTGATCGGCATAACCACAAAGTCAAAAACCCCGGCATCCCGTACCCGGTCCGCGACCTGTATCAGGATATTGCTTTTAGAACCGGGGTGAGTTTTGATGATCACAGACGGATTATCAAGCTCCGATATTTTACGTTTCAGGTTGGCCCCGACCGCTCGAATGTCGATGCGGCGCTTGCCAAACCAAACCTCGTTATCTTCACTGATTTCAATTATCACGCTGACTTTATCGGCCACGGTGGGCGGGCTGTTTTCCGGTATGGTCAGTGGAATCCCCTGTTCTTTCAGAAAGGATGAGGTAACGATAAAGAAGATCAGCATGATAAACACGATGTCCAGCATGGGCGTCATATCAATCTTTGTTTCTTCTTCCAAAGTGCTATAGCTTTGATTACGCATGGGTCTCTCCTTAAGAGTTGGGGGTCAGCTTTTTTCCATTTCAAAACTTATTTTTTCCATCACGCCTTGAACTTCAACGGCGATGCCATCAATGACGCGGGGCTTGTATTTATATTTCTCCACCGCCCGGATAGAGGGGCGTTCAAAGGCCCGGTTGGTGGATTCAACCACGGTGACATTCTCCACGGATCCCATTTTGGTGATGGTGAATTTAACAATGACATAGCCCTCTGTGCCATTTTTGGCTTGGGTGCGGGGATAGGCCGGGGCAAATTTCCGGAGCGGCTGAAAGTCGCCCTCCGCAATGCCAAAAGTTCTTGGCGTTACGCGGCTGGTTGGCACCGGCGGGGGTGGGTTATTGTAGCTCAGGGTTGTTTTCTTCGTTTTATTCTTGGGCAGCGTCGGAATATCTATTGGCTCGACAGGGTCGAAATTTTTTTCAGGCGGTCTTATTCTTGTTCTGGTTTCCGTTGCATCTTCAACGTCCCCCAGGAGAATGGGACCGTGAGGTTCGATATTTGGCTTTTTGACCTCTTCTGGTGCGATAAGGAAATACATGCCCAGAAAGAGAAAGAAAGTAATGGCAAAAGCCCCTATAATGGATGTGGATAATCTTTTTATCATGGTTGTCTCCTGTTGTGAGAAGGCACAAATGTCCTCCGTGCGGTGTTCATGGCATATGAACCCAGTTCGTGGTGAAGAGTGAAAATTTCAGGCAGAAAAGTCAGGCGTTACGATCGCTCAATCGCATGGCGATTTACGGGAAAATTATACTTATTATGATGTCGGTTTAACATGAAACACTACCCCTATATGTAATGTAATAATATTACATTAGTGAACCATAGTGGAAATGTCAACTAAATATGCCAAAAGTGATCGCGGGGGAGTAATTCAAGGGGTATGCTTGTGCGATGCGGCGATAAGCCGGGCGGCTTCATTCACCCATTTTTCAAGAGAATCAGGGTCGGTGGCCCAGCATTTAACATTCGCCTGCCATAGATCAAGATAGCTGTCGGCAATTTCATCCAGTTCGGCAGGTGGTTGGATATCTGATTTTTGTTGGTCAGGCATGACTGAAATATAGCAATTTTAGGGCTTTTGAGAAGTAAAAATACCTTTTATCGCCTTTTTTTTATTGTTGCGCAGCATTTTCTCTTGCGCTCCGCAGCATTTTCGCGTGATATAGCGCATCATAAAGTCAAATATTAAAAGGCAATAACAGCGTGGCAAAAAAGAACAGGCAAGACGGGGATCAAATCATCATTAAAAAATATGCCAACCGGCGTCTGTATAATACGGACAGCAGTTGCTATGTGACCCTTGATGACCTGGCCGAGATGGTCAAGGAGAATAAGGATTTTGTGGTGCGCGATGCCAAAAGCGGCGAAGACATCACCCATTCCGTCCTAACCCAGATTATTTTTGAGGAAGAAAGCAAAGGCGAGACCATGTTACCGGTTAATTTCATGCGCCAATTAATTTCTTTTTATGGCGATGGCCTGCAAAAGGTGGTGCCCGATTATCTGGAAAGCAGCATGGCCGCCTTTACCCAAAATCAGGAAAAATTTCGGGGTTTCTTCAAGGAAAACGCACTGAATACAGGCCTTTCCATGCAACCCATGAAGCCATTCGAGGAAATGGCAAAACAGAATATGGCTATCTTTGAACAGACCATGTCACTCTTTTCACCTTTTGCGGTCAGTAGGGGATCTGATAAAGGCGAGAAAACGGCGGCGCGTAAGCCCGCAGAGAATACTGAATCCCAACAAGATTCAGCTACCGGGGTAGATAATGACCAGTTGAGCGACCTTCAGGCCCAACTGGCCGCTATGCAGGCCCAGATTAGCAACCTGCAAAAAAAATAACTTATCATCTTAGGAGAACAATAAAATGAGACCTTATACGGGGATTAAATATATGGGTATGGTGGCGGCAATTGCGCTGCTCGGTGCCTGCTCGGCGGAACAGACGTCCGAGGAAAAACAAGCTGTCGCACCGTTGAGTTCCGGCGTGTTGACACAGAATATGAATGTTAAGGTAAAGCCGGGCGATGATTTTTTCGCCTATGTTAACGGCACATGGCTCGACAGCTATGAGATTCCCGATGACAAGGCCAGTTACGGTAATTTCTATAAATTATTTGAAGAATCACAGGATGCTGTGAAGGCAATTATTGAACAATCCGCCAAGGGAGACAATGCCCCCGGGTCCAATGAGCAGAAGGTGGGCGACCTGTATAATTCCTATCTTGATATGGACCGGCGTAATGCGCTGGGGACAGCGCCTTTGATGCCTGTCTTTGCCGAGATTGATGCACTTTCGGATCAAAAGGCGCTGGGTGTTTATTTTGCCAAATCCATTCGGGATGGTTACGGCGCGCCGTTTGACTTTTATGTGGACGGGGATGCCAAGGACCCGACCAAATATGCGATTTATAATTCTCAATCAGGACTGGGCTTGCCGGACCGGGAATATTATCTGAAGACCGATGATAAATCCGTGGATATCCGGGCAAAATATCTGGCTCATATGGAAAAGATGTTGCGTATGGCCGGGGCTGAAAATGCTGCGCAGCATAGTGCAGCAATTATGGCGCTGGAAACGGCCCTTGCCACCGTCCAATGGAAGAAAGAAGATAACCGGGATACGGTGAAAACCTATAATGTGCGGGACCGGGCCGCACTGACGGCCATGATGCCGAACTTTGATTGGGACGGTTATTTTGCCGCCTTCGGCACGCCGGATATACAGGCAATGGTCATTAGCCAACCCAGCTATTTCGCGGCTTTGGACGGTATCATAACCAATACGGATATGGCCACATGGAAAGCCTATTTCAAATGGCGGGCTCTGAATCGCATGAGTACTTATCTTAATGCGGAGATGGATCAGGCAAATTTTGATTTCTATTCCAAGACCCTGCGCGGTGTGCCCAAACAACGGCCCCTGTGGAAACGTGCGGTTGGTACTGTAAACCGCAATTTGGGTGAAGTGATTGGCAAGGTTTATGTTGCGCAGCATTTTAAACCAGAAGCCAAGACACGGATGCTGGAATTGGTGGGTAATCTGTCCTCTGCTTATGAAAACAGCATTAAGAAACTGGATTGGATGGGTGAGGAAACTAAGGTCAAAGCCTTGGAGAAACTTCATAAATTTACCCCGAAAATTGGCTATCCGGATATCTGGAAAGATTATTCCATGCTGGAAATCAAGGGTGATGATCTGTTCGGTAATATCGTGCGGTCTAATCAGACAGTCCATGATCGTCAGATCAAAAGACTGGGCGGCCCCATTCAGCGGCATCTATGGTATATGAACCCGCAAACCGTGAATGCCTATTATAATCCGTCCATGAATGAGATCGTCTTCCCGGCGGCTATTCTGCAACCGCCCTTCTTTGGGATGTCCACCGATGATGCGGTGAATTACGGGGCCATTGGCGGCGTGATTGGCCATGAAATTGGCCATGGTTTCGATGATCAGGGCAGTACCTATGATGGGGACGGTGCCTTGAAAGATTGGTGGACCGAGCAGGATAAAGCCGAGTTTAAGAAACGCACCAGTGCCTTGGTGGATCAGTATAACGGCTTTAAAGTCTTTGATGACCTGTCCGTGAATGGCGAGTTTACCCTAGGCGAGAATATTGGTGACCTTGGCGGCTTGAGTATCGCTATCAAGGCTTACCGTTTGTCCCGAAATGGCAAACCCGGCCCGGTGATTGATGGCCTGACCGCGGAACAACGTATCTTTATTGGCTGGGCGCAGGCTTTCATGGGTAAAATGCGGGAAAAGGCGGCGCGGCAACGGATCGCTACTGATCCCCACTCCCCGTCAAAATTCCGGGTTAATGGCGTTGTTCGTAATATCCCCGAATTTTATGAAGCCTTTGATGTGAAGCCCGGCGACGCGCTCTATCTGGCTCCTGAGGACCGGGTGAAAATCTGGTAAGCACTGGCTAATATTGATCTGACAGGGCGGCTTTTCAGTCGCCCTGTTTTTTTATCTGCCCTTGATAAGTCTGCGGATCAGAAATCTGGCCGGATGCAGGCTTTCATACAGCCTGCGCGGGACGGGCAGGGCATCCCCGCTGATAAGGGCCGTGATAATTTCGGCCATCAGCGGCGCCGTCATAAAACCCCGCGCCCCAAGGCCCGACAGGATATAACGATTTTTGAGCAACGGCGCCGGGGGGAAATCCCGGTGCTTTGGCCCGTGTTTTAACATTTCATAGGCGGTGATATAGGCCGCAACATCCGGCAATGGGCCGCACAGGGGCAGATGGTCGGGACTATGGGCGCGTACAGCACTGCGTCCCCCGGTAATGGCAAGGTCATCCACCCCCGGCCATAAGGCGTGGGCATTGCGCAGGTTTTCCTGATGATCACTGTCCCGGATGTCCGTTGCGCTATCCCCCCGGTGAAAGCTGGCCCCAGTAAGGAGGGTCATCTTACCGTTAATTTTTACCGGGGGAATAAGATACCCCTTGCCGCATAAAACCCGGTCCGGCGGAGTCAGGCATCCTTCCCCATTCAGCAAAGTGATCTGCCCTCGCACCGGGTCAAGGGTCAGGCCTTTGGTCTCTGGAAACGTCAGGCTGTCCGGTCCGCTACAGATGATTACCACATCCGCAAGGCCGGAAATATCGGCAATTTCCTGGCCAGTTTTTATGGTGAGTGCACGCGAAAGGGCGGCGCGGATGGCGGGTGGGGATATGGCCCCGCAGTCGGGGAAGTGGATCGGCACCGCCTGCTCCGGGAATTTGGTCAGGCCTTTATGGAGGAAAATATCCGGCCCCAGAGCGCGGTAATAATCAAGGGCATGGGACAGGGCGGTGCGGTAAAACAGCCCCTCCGGCCCGCCGCCAAGATAGGGGTCTATTATGCCCGCAGGGTTGCCAGAGGCCCGGTTCATGGGCTGGCCGTCCTGCTCATAAATTATGACCTGATAGCCCCGCTTTTGCAGGGCCAGCCCGGTGGTCATGCCCGCAATGCCGCCACCGATCAGAGCGATCTTCTTATCCTTCGCGAGGGGGGCGGGGCGGTTGAACCATGGCTTTGGGTCAAGGGCGGTGGGGCCTGTATAGCACCCGCGCAGATTTTCCCGTTTTTTGCCAAACCCTGGTGATTTCTGCATCTCAAAGCCGTGGGCGGACAGTCCCCGGCGGACAAATCCGGCGGCGGTAAAACTTGCCAGCTTTGCAGATGGGGCAGCGAGGCGGGCAAGTTGACTGAAAACATCCGCTGACCACATATTCGGGTTGCGGCTGGGAGCAAAACCATCAAGATAAAAGGCATCCACCCGGGCGTCCAGCTCATTCAGCATGGCCGCGCTGTCGCCTATGAGCAGCAAAAGGGTGATCCGGCCCTCAAAAAGATGCCGCTGGTGAAATCCGGCACTTTGGGGTGGGGTGCTGTTCAGCAGCGCCTGTTTTTCGGCATCAAGTTCCGGCCAGTGGGACAGGGCGCGGTCTATATCCGCCTTGTTCAGGGGGTGTTTCTCCGTGGCGATATAGGTTAAATGGGCGTCTGGCTCCGTGGATTTCAGCCATGCCTGACAGGCAATGATGAAATTCAATCCGGTACCAAAACCATTTTCCAACAGGGTAAAGCGGGCTTTATTCTGCCATATTTCCGGGGCATTTATACCGGTTAGGAAAACATGGCGGCTTTCCATAAGCCCGTCGTCGGTCGAAAAATAAATATCGTCAAACCGGCGGGAGGCCGGGGTCTGGTTATTTTGCCAATAAAGGTCTTTGCTTGTTTTCATATTTTGACTACTCTAAACTTGAAATTGCGCCATATGAGAAAGAAAAACAATTGAAAAATATTTTGCTGTCCCTGTCTATCCTTGCTGTTTTGACATCACCCGTTATGGCCCGGGATAAAAACCGTCCCGTAGTACCCTGCGCCCATCCCATGTTTCGGGCGCTGGATTTCTGGGTCGGGGACTGGAAAGTCTATCATCGGGAGAGCGGTGAACTGGCCGGGTTCGACCGGGTGGGCCGTATATTAAAGGGCTGTGCCATTCAACAGAGCTGGGTATCTCTGGATGATTTCTTTTCCTCGCCCATGGTGCCCTTCCGTATGAACGGTAAAAGCCTGACCGCCTTTGACGGGCGGGAATGGACACAGTTCTGGGTGGATAATCAGGCCGGATCGCAAGTGATCAAGGGGAATTTCAAGGATGGTAAACTGACTCTAATGTCTAAAACGCCGATCATGGATCATATTTATAAACTGAGCTGGGAAAAGCAAAAGGATGGCACCGTCCATCATATGGCCCAACGGCGCAAGACCAGCCAAGAAAAATGGGACATTCTGTTCGATTTCATCTATCGTCGAAATGCAAGTAATATTCCGCTACCCAAAGGGGAATGAGTGAGATTGGGGCGCTTTTTACCTATTCTTTATCTTTTGACAAGAAGCTGGGCTATAGAATATTGTGTGAACTATAAAAAAATTAAGGGTAAAAGTGGATAATATGATCAAGATTCTGATTAGGGTATTTCTCGTAATATCAACCGGTGTACTTCTGGTATCCTGCGGCGGGTCGCCGTCAGGTCAGGGGCCGAGCAGTGTGACACCCACGCCACCACCGCCCCCGGCACCAATCAATTATAATACGGTAGAATTTCGCAATAACTATGGTCTGGCCCAGATAAAAGCCCTTGCCGCCTATGATGCCGGGGCATCAGGGGCAGGCATAACCGTTGCTGTGATTGATTCCGGCATTGATATAGACAATTCACAGATTCAGGCCAATATTCATGTGGATAGCACTAATATTGCCACCGGTAACAA
>DRKK01000068.1 GCA_011051815.1 Sphingomonadales bacterium
ACCTTAGCATTGACGGCGCTGGTTTCTTCGTTGTTTCCACCCGGTGTGAGCCGGTGAATGCCAATACGGAAATAAGTTTTACCAGAGCGGGATCATTCACCCCGAACGCGGATGGTTTCCTGAAAAACACGGCCGGACTTTTCCTGATGGGCGTTCCCCTTGACAGCAATGGCGAGCCACCCGCCAACCTGGTCTTAAGCGGGCTTCAGCCTATCAATGTTTCGAACCTGACCAGTACGGCGGAAGCAACCACAAGTCTGGCTCTGCGGGCGAATCTGCAATCATCTCAACCGATCAATGCGGCGGTGACTGGTGGGACCTATAATGCGGGTACCTTGGCCGGTTCCATGGCCGGGTATGCGGCGGATATAGATGCCGGTGTCATCCCGCCAGTGAATGGGGTGAAATCTGATTTTCAGACGAACATGCAGGTTTTTGACGCACGCGGTGGTGTCCATACGGTGACTTTCGCTGCCTTGAGACAGGCGGATAATCTGTGGAATGTGGAAATGTTTGTCGACCCGCCCAGTGAAGTAACCTCCGGGCTGGCGGGCACTGGACAGATTATCAGTGGCCAGATGGCCTTTAACGGTGATGGTACATTGAATGTTGCAGGGACGACGCCTGCTTTATTAAATCCAGTTACTGTAAACTGGACCGGTGGAGCGAATGCGGGCAATATTACCTTTGATTTGGGGACCGATGGTCTTAGTGATGGTATCACCCAGTTTGCCGGTGATTCGACCCTTATTTCATCTTCCTCCAACGGGGCGACATTTGGTAATGTGATCGGGGTATCCGTTGACAAGGACGGTGTGATTAGCGCCCTGTTCAGTAACGGTCTGGCCAAAAAGGTTTTTCAGCTTCCGCTCAGCACCTTCCAGAATCCGGATGGGTTGACCCGGCGGCAGGGGAATTCTTATACCGTATCGGACCAGTCGGGTAGTTTGAACCTTAAATTTGCCGGGATCGGCGGGGCCGGATTTGTCGCGCCGCAGACATTGGAGGCCTCGACCGTGGACCTCGCCGGTGAATTTACCAGCCTGATTACCATTCAAAGAGCCTTTTCGGCCAGTACCAAAATCATCACCACAGCGGATGAGATGTTGACCGAATTGAATAATATTAAACGCTAATAAATCAAATACTTAAAGAGATGGCCGCTTGTATTTTTCAAGCGGCCTTTTCTATTCTCCGGGCCTGAAAAATCAAATAGATAAAATTTTTATCTATTTTTTATTGCAAATTAACCTCGTTCATTAGGCTTTTTTTAAAGGCTTGGGGATAGTCTGTATCTCATGTGTAAATGTTACCGGAGATTAGTACATAATGAGTAGATTTCAAAATATGTCAGCCGCACCTGTGTTGGGGCCGACGGGTGAACCGCTGACCCTTGCGGATCTGCCACCGACAAATACCAAACGTTGGGTCATACGACGCAAGGCGGAAGTGGTTGCCGCCGTACGGGGTGGGTTGTTGTCGCTGGAAGATGCCTGTAAGAAATATACCCTGTCAGTGGAGGAATTTCTCTCCTGGCAGCGGGCAATTGATAAAGACGGGCTTCTGGGGCTTCGGGTGACCCGGGTTCAGGAGTATCGGGAAAATACATCCCAGAGGCTGGATAATTGATTTAACCAGAACTGCCTGAAATATCAGACAATTTAAATTAGCCATGGGAAGTGATTCTTATGGTTAATTTTTTTTTGGTTTGAAAATTAACTATTTTAGCGAAATCCACTATATATAGTGTTCTTGCGATAAAAAACACAAGTGGTGGGGGCCTTGCAAACCCTCGGTTTCGAAGATGTCAACATAATTTTCAGCCTAACTAGGCAAAAATTGCCTACCATTAACGTCTTGTTTACTTAATAATTGGTAAACTTAATATAACGTTGAATCAATCTCGTCTTCGGGATGGGTATCTGACGCGAATATTAGGTTATATAATTTAAAAAGTATATCAGGAAACGACATTGTGAATGGTTTAGCAGAGTTCTTTAAAACATTGGGTCCGGCCCGTTTGGCGGCAATTGCGACCGTCGCCGCCATTACCATCGGCTTTTTTATCTTTCTGTCCATCCGTCTGTCCACACCCAATATGTCTTTATTATATAGCGGACTGGATTTATCGGATTCAGCCAAGATTGTCCAAAGTCTTGAGGCACAGGCCATCCCTTACGAACTGGTCGGCGGCGGCAGCACGATTCTGGTGCCGGAAAATCAGGTTAGCCGTATCCGCATATCTGTGGCCGAGCAGGGGCTGGCCAATGGCGGATCACTGGGCTATGAGCTTTTTGATCGTAGTGATAGCCTCGGCGCCACCAGCTTTGTTCAGAATATTAACCGGGTCAGGGCCTTGGAGGGCGAATTATCACGGACCATACAATCCATTGATAAGGTGACCAGTGCCCGCATCCATCTGGTTCTGCCTCAACGTCGCCTGTTCAGCAATGAAAACCGTCAGGCCACGGCAAGCATCTTTATCAAATCGAACTCTGGCCGTCTGTCACGCAATCAGATCATGGCCATTCAGAATTTGGTGGCGGCGGCGGTGCCAGACCTACAACCGGAACGTATCTCCATCGTTGATCAGAAAGGCTCCCTGCTGGCGCGCGGATCGTCGGAAGATACGGCGTCCATGATGTCTCTGTCGCTGGAGGAAAAGAAGATTTCCATTGAAAACCGCCTGCGGGGTCAGATCGAAACCCTGCTGGAGAAAACGGTGGGCCTTGGCAAGGTCAGGGCAGAGGTCAGTGCTGAGCTTGATATGAACCGGATCACCAGCAATTCGGAAATATATGACCCGGATGGTCAGGTCATCCAATCGGAAGAAAGCCGGGAGAGAACGACAAACAAGCGCGAAAATGCTGATGAAAAGACGGTTTCGGTCAATAACAACCTGCCGGATCAGGACCAAACCGGGGATGAGGAACCGGCCATCAAGAACCAGTCCAGTGATAATGATACATCAACAATAACCAATTTCCTGAATTCCAAGACAATCAAAACCCAGATACATGAGGCGGGCACCATTAAGAAGATTACGGTGGCTGTATTGGTTGACGGAATTTATCAGGATGCGGGGGATGGTAATCCCGCCGTTTATCAGGAACGCAGTGCGGCAGACATTGAAAAGTTGAAAGAACTGGTCCAGTCAACCATTGGCTATGATGAGGAGCGCGGGGACAGCGTCCAGATCGTAAATATGCAATTTGCCGCGGTGGATTACGGGGAAGAAAGTGCAGAAGCAGGCTTGTTTGATTTCAGTAAGGCGGACATCATGCGCTTTATCGAACTTGGCGGCCTGATGCTGATCGGCATATTGGTGATCTTCTTTGCCCTGCGGCCTCTGATCAAATTTCTAACCTCACCGCCGACGACTTATACCCCGCAGATGGCGGCGCTTGAAGGCGGCGCGCAGGGGCAATTACCACCGGGTGAGCAGCAGGCTCTTGCCGCACCAGAAGGCGGGGAACCGGCTGTTTCTCTCGTTGATGAACAGGGGCGGCAGTTGACCTCCCGAGAGATAGCCCAGCAGACCGGCGCCATTGATTCGGCCATTGATGTCGCGGCGGTTGAAGGGAAAATACAAGCCACAGCCCTGAAGAAAGTCGGGGAGTTAGTTGAACGACATCCGGAAGAATCCGCAGCAGTCGTCAGAGGTTGGTTGTACGGATAATATGACATGAATAGTGGAAAAATATCCCGCGTCTCAGAATTGACGAACGCGGATAAAGCAGCCGCATTGATGCTGGCGCTTGGGGATGAAAACGGGTCCATAATCTGGAATCTTCTGGATGATGAGGAGGTCAAGGAATTGTCGCTGGCCATGTCTTCGTTGGGGGCGGTTGATTCCAAGGTGATTGAGGAACTGTTCCTCGATTTTGCCAATGATGTGTCGTCTGTTGGTTCCCTGACCGGGAATTTTGATAATACGGAACGGTTGCTGGCCAAAATGCTGTCCGGGGACCGGGTCAGTCAGATTATGGAGGAAATCCGCGGCCCCGCTGGGCGTACCATGTGGGACAAGTTGGGCAATGTGAATGAGGTGGTGCTGGCCACCTACCTCAAGAATGAATATCCTCAGACAGTTTCGGTGGTCCTGTCCAAGATCAAACCGGAACATGCGGCGGCGGTATTGAGCGTTCTGCCCGATGAATTTTCCATGGAAGTGGTGCAGAGAATGTTGCGTATGGAGCCGGTTCAGAAGGATATTCTGGATAAGGTGGAACAGACGTTGCGCACAGAATTCATGAATAATCTGGCAAAAACCAGCCGCAAGGACAGCCATGAAACCATTGCGGAGATTTTCAACTATCTCGACCGGGCCTCAGAGACCCGTTTTCTGACGGCTTTGGAAGACCGGAACCGGGAAAGTGCTGAAAAAGTCCGGGCATTGATGTTTACCTTTGATGATTTGCAGAATCTGGATGCAACCGGGGTGCAAACTCTGCTTAGGGGCATTGACAAGGACCGCCTGGGTCTGGCCATGAAAGGCTCATCGGATAAGGTCCGGGACATGTTCTTTAGCAATATGTCAGAGCGGGCGGCGAAAATCCTCAAAGAGGATATGGAGGCCATGGGCCCGGTCCGCTTGAAAGATGTGGATGAAGCACAGATGGAAATCGTCAATGTGGCCAAGGATCTGGCAGATAGCGGTGAAATCGTGCTCAATGATTCAAAAAGCGAAGACGAATTAATCTATTAGGATAGGGATTAAACAGGTTATGAGTGCGGTTAGATTTACCTTTGACGATGATTTCGAGAATAGCGGCGGCGGCAGCTTAAGCCAGAAGAAGCTGGAAGAAATGCGCGCAGAGGCTTTTGCACAGGGGCAGGAAGCGGGTCGGGCAGAGGTGTTGGATGGTCTGCAGCAAAGTTGTGAAAGTCTGTTGCATAATATCGTTATCGCAGCGCAAAATCTGGTTGCTCGCCAGGACGAACAGACGGCCCTGATGCATAAGGAGGCAGCTAATCTGGCTTTTACTATCATGCAGAAACTGGCCCCCGCAGCAGTGGAAAAGATGCCTTTGGCGGAAATAGAAATTCTGGTGGAGAGATGTTTGCAATCAAGCCCGTTGGAACCTCGGTTGGTGATCCGGGTGGATGAGGCAATTCTGTCCGTCTTGCAGGAAAAAATAGAGCAGATGAAGGCGGCAAGTGGGTATGAGGGCCAAATTATTTTGATCAGTGAGACTATGCCCCATATGTCCGATTGCCGGGTGGAATGGGCCAACGGCGGCGTGGAGCGTGATTTTAACAGTTTGCAGGCAACCATAGAACAGGCGGTTCAGCTTTTTATTGAGGCGCCGGAGGTGGTGGCTAACCCTGAAACCGGGCAGATAGACCCGAAAGCCGGGACAATATCGGAAACTATAACCACGTGAAAAGGGATGGCAAAAGCAGAATAAATCTATTCCGGGACTTTTGCATTTTGTATTTGACGGTAAATATGGTTAATACAGAATAGATTATAGGAATAAATATTCAGTGATAATGACTTATGACAACCAATTATTAAGGGCTAGCAGCTAATGTCTGATACGGAAAATATGGATTGGCAGGAATTGGATCAAGGCGACGCCACGCCGGATGGCGCCGATACCGCACAGGGCGGGGGCGCGGATGTGGCAGAAGGTGGCGGTGATCTGGAAGCGGTTTTTGATGTTCCGGTAAAGGTGTCTGCCGTTTTGGGCATTACCAATCTGACGGTTAATCAATTGCTGAAACTGGGATCAGGTTCCATTGTGGAATTGGATCGGAAAGTTGGTGAAGCCATTGATATTTATGTGAATAACCGGCTTGTTGCGCGTGGTGAG
>DRKK01000069.1 GCA_011051815.1 Sphingomonadales bacterium
CCATGGTGATAACCACTTTGCCCCGAGCTTTGCCCTCCCCAAGATACCGAAAAGCTTTTGCCGCCTCACCAAAAGTATAACATCTATCTATAATAGGGACGACTGTACCTCTTTCAAAAAGATCCGCCATAAGAGCCATATCCTTTTTATTTTGATGATGTGATAAAATCCCTATTTCCTGTCCTCCAATTTTCTTAATCAGTGGCCCCAAACACAATATTTGAAAAGCCCAAGCCATGGAACCGCCGACGAAGACATAAATTCCCTTCGGTGCCAATGCCCGCTTGTTATGGAAAATCGAACGATAAACCGCAAAATCAAGAATCAAATCATATGATTTTCCATTTCTGGTAAAATCTTCTTTCGTATAATCAATAACATGATCGGCTCCGACCCTGCGCATCATGTCAAGTTTCCCTGCATTATCCACGCCGGTCACCTCTGCCCCATATGATTTTGCAATCTGTATTGCAAATGTACCAGCGCCACCCCCCGCGCCATTAATCAAAATATTCTGCCCCGTCTTAACCTGTCCTTTATCACGAAGCCCCTGAAGTGCAAGAGTCCCCGCCTGAGGCATAGCCGCAGCTTCCTCAAATGTCATACAGGCTGGTTTCTTCATCAAGGTATCTTCCGATGCACATACATACTCGGCAAACCCGCCCCAACGCATGAATATGTCCCCATATACCTCATCCCCCGGCTGGAACTGCTTGACGTCCTTGCCAACAGTTTCAACCCGCCCGGCTATATCAGAGCCAAGGATTGTGTATTTTGGCTTTAACAGCCCCGATAACAGACGGATTATAAATGATTTGGCGATCAAGAATTCCCAATCTGATGAATTCAGCGATACCGCATGAAGCTTTACCAGAACTTCATCACCCCGAGGGGTTGGTTTTTCAACCTCTGTTAACTCAAGAACATCCGGGGAACCGTATTTTGTATAGATCATCGCTTTCATGGATATTCCTCCTGATAACCAGCGTGATATGTCATAACCCAAAGGCTTATAACTGCATTACACCATGCGATAAGGGGATATTTTTTTGCGACAAGAAATAAAAAAGGCCATAGCATTTCTGCTATGACCTTTTAATAAATAACTATATATATGGTTTAGCTTTTCAGGTAAGCCAGCATTGTGTCCGCATCGGATACTTCAAATGGGTCCGTTGGGCAATTGTCGCTAAAGCCCGGCTCAACAAACATTTTTGTGATCTCGCCATCATCCACAACCATGGAATAGCGCCAGCTGCGGAAGCCAAAGCCCACATTATCCTTGTGAACCAACATACCCATTTTGCGGGAAAATTCACCATTGCCGTCAGGGAGCAGAAATACATTTTCAACATTTTGAGCCTTGCCCCAGTTATACATGACGAAGGCATCATTAACGGACAAGCAAACCACAGAATCCACACCCAACGCCTTCATCTCATCAAAATGCTTTTCATAGCCTGGCAAATGAGTTGTGGAACAGGTTGGCGTATAGGCGCCCGGCAGAGCAAACAGGACAACTTTCTTGCCTTTGAAAATTTCGTCAGAGGTCAAAGCCTTCCATTCAAAGGGATTCGGGCCGTCCAGGGCATCGTTGCGCACACGGGTCATAAAAGTTACGTCAGGTACTCGGGTCATATTATTTTCCTTTAAGTTAAACATCGAATTGGAGTCGCAAAATTCTAAAACATTTATACAGTGTCACGGCAAAAAGATCAACTTAGAATTATTCTATTTAATAAAATAAAACGCTATAAAACAAAGGTTCTAATTTTCTTATAACTGAATACCCATCTCAAAACACGCTGTCCGTGACCCACCACAGGCCTGCCCCTCATTTACCGGGCCATTATACAACATTTGGACCATCAACAAACAAAAAAAGGCCGGATCACATGACCCGGCCCTTTTTAAAAATTTACGGTGAAGGGTTATTCTTCCTTATCAAACTTTACCGTGACAAAGGCTGTATTGCCCCGACGGATAAATTTAAGAAGGATGCTTTTACGCCCTTTTTGCTTCAATTCCTCAATCCGTTTGAGGGCATCATCCACTGAGGTTACTTCTTCCTGGGTAATCCCAACGATGACATCACCCCGACGCAGGCCTTTCTTCCCGGCCGGACTGTTACGGTCCACCCCGGCAATGAAGACACCTTTCACATCGTCGTCCAATTTCAGGGCTTTGCGGGTTTTCTCCGTAATGGGCTCAAGGCTCATGCCCAGAATTTCCTTGCTGGGGATAACCGCATCCGGATTATCGGGGATATTCTCGGCGATTTCCTCATTCTCGGGAAGCTCGTCAATCATAAGGGTCAGCTTCTTACGCTTGCCTTTACGCAGAACAACCATTTTCACCTTCTTGCCAACTTCCGTATTGGCCACCCAGATCGGCAGATCGTTACGTTCCTTGATGACCTTGCCTTCAAATTCGATAATAATATCGTCGGCCAATATACCTGCCTTGTCCGCAGGGCCGCCTTCGACAACGGAGGTGACAAGCGCACCATGGCCCGCTTCCATGCCAAGGCTTTCGGCAATATCATCGGTCACAGGTTGAAAGCTGATTCCAATACGGCCCCGTTTGGTATGACCATATTTGCGTAATTGGCTAACCACATGCTGTGCCTGATTGGACGGAATGGCAAAACCAATACCGATATTACCGCCTGAGGGCGAGAAAATAGCCGTATTGATGCCGATCACTTCCCCCTTCATATTGAACATGGGGCCACCGCTGTTGCCCCGGTTGATGGAGGCATCGGTCTGAATATATTTATCATAGGGCCCGGAATTGATGTCACGGTTACGGGCGGAAATAATCCCCGCCGTAATGGTCCCGCCAAGGGAATAGGGATTACCAATAGCCAGCACCCAGTCCCCGATACGGGATTTACTGTCATCACCAAAACGAACGAACGGCAGCGGTTTGTCGCTCTCTACTTTAAGGACCGCTAGATCAAGCTTGCTGTCCTTCCCGATAAGTTTTGCCTCAAACTCCCGACCATCGGGCATTTTGATCATAATTTCATCGGCCTTGTCGATCACATGGTTATTGGTAACAATAATGCCAGACGGGTCAATGATAAAGCCGGTGCCAAGTGATTGACGCTGGCGGGTCAGAGGACGTTCTTTGCCGTCCTCATCCTCACCGTTATCCTTGCCCTGCCCACGATCAAACCGTTTGAAGAAATCCTCCATACCGGGGATTCGCGGCATGGACCGCCGATTTACCTTGATGGTTTGGGTTGTATTCACATTAACCACTGCCGGCAATAGCTTTTCCGCAAGGTCCGCAAAACTGTCCGGTGCGCCCTTTGCAAAGGCGGCAACGGGCATGATTACCACAGCAGAGACAATGATCATTGCCCCCGC
>DRKK01000070.1 GCA_011051815.1 Sphingomonadales bacterium
AGGCGATTATTGACCGTTATGTGAGCTATGCCAAGGGGAATGTGGGCCTGATTATTGTAGAGGCCATGGCCATCCATAACTCAAAGTCCGGCCCTCTGCTGCGTATTTCCGATGACAGTTTTATGGAAGGCCACAGGAAACTTACCCGCGCCGTTCATGCGGCCAGCGACTCCAAAGTGGTGCCCCAGATCATTCATTTTATGAAGGTGGCCCGTTCCGGCTGGCGTCAAACCATTGACATGCTGTCAGAAGACGACATCAAAGGCATTATCCGGGATTTTGGTGCCGCCGCCAAGCGGGCAAAGGATGCCGGATATGACGGTGTTGAGCTTCATTCCGCCCATGCCTATACCCTGTCCTCTTTCCTGTCGCGCCACAACAAACGCCGGGACCGTTATGACGGGCGCAGCCTTGAAGGACGGCTCAGGATGTTCGGCGATGTGATGGCGGAGGTCCGGGCCAATGTGGGCGAAGATTTCCCGGTCGGGGTGCGCTTCCTTGCCGATGAAATGATCAAGGATGGCTATACATTGGAAGACAGCCGCCTGATCGCCCTGCGCATGGCGCAGCTGGGCGTGGATTATATCTCCCTGTCCGTCGGCGGTAAATTTGAGGATGCTATCCTGCAGGAAGGCCTGCCGCCCTATCCCTATACCGGCTATTCCGGTGAACGCTGTATGCCCGGTGCGTCCTTTCCCAAGATGCCCCATGTGCATTATGCCGCCGCCATCAAGGAAATGATCAACCGCAAGGGCTATGACATTCCGGTAATCTCAGCCGGCAAGATCAATGCCCCCGCAGATGCGGAACAGCTATTAAAAGAAGGCAAGGCCGACATGATCGGTATGGCACGGCAGCTGCTTGTCGACCCCAACTGGCCCAAAAAAGTAATGGCAGAGCGGGAGGATGATATTATCCCCTGCGTCTATTGCAATGTCTGCAAACAGCTGGATGAGAATTTCAAGGAAGTTACCTGTTTCCTCTGGCCCAAGGGCTACAAACAGGCCCCCGCCTATGATCCGGCCCTAACCCCGCCCATATGGGACAGTGAAACGCCCTTACAGGCCGAATATGCGGGCGGCATCGTAAAACTGAAATGGCAGCGGGCCACGGGGGATGTTTCCGGCTATGACCTCTATCGGGCAGAGGATAATGGTGACGTTAAAATTATTCAGGCCAAAAAAGGCGGTAAATTTGATGACAAATCCGTCCTTGGCGGCCTGAAATACAGCTATTACGTCCGGGCCTATGATAAATCAGGCCAGAGCAGCGCCCCGTCCAACATGGTCGAACTTGACCTGCCCTTTAGCGTATCCTGACCCTAAACAACGGCGGTAGCTTCGATCTCCACCTTGCCGCCTTCTTCAATCAGACCGGAAATATGGATCAGGGACATGACCGGATAAGTTTGGCCCATGACCTCACGGTAAACCGCCCCGATTTCCTTCTGCTTGTCCAGATATTCTTGCTTGTGGGTCACAAACCATGTCATACGCACAATATGTTCCGCCCCGGCGTCACATTCCTTCAGGATGGCCAGGATATTCAGCAACGCCTGTCGGACCTGATCCTCTAATTTATCGGATTCAAATTCTTCCCTCTCGTTCCAGCCGACCTGACCAGCAACAAAAACCATATCGCCACTGGCCTTGATACCATTGGAATAGCCCTTGGGCCGGGGCCAGCTTGGCGGTTGTAAAATTTCCATTTTTATACCTCGAATTGTTTCTGTATTTCCATAATATCCCCCTTTTCCTCGCCGCAGGAGAAGCGATAAGGCTCACGATGCCCCCGATAAAGAACACCCGTATTAAACCCGTCATCAGACATAAGCCGCCGCGCGGCCCGGGCCGGATCATCGGTTTCATCAACCACCGCTTTATGCACCTGTTCTTTCCAGACCTTCTGGTCCGGGCGGAAGGTCACGCAGGGGCTTAATATCTGAACGAAGGAGAAACCGGGATGCTCGATAGCATCAGCAATAATGCTCGCCGTTCCCTTCACATCACCGGAAAAGGTCCGGGCAATAAAGTTGGCTCCGGACGCCAGCGCAATCACCAGCGGATGAAAAGGTGACAGACCCGTTCCCCCCGGTGATAAAGCACTGTCCCATTCAGGATCGGTGGTTGGGGAGGGCTGACCCTTGGTCATGCCGTAAACCTCATTATCCATCACGATATAGGTCATATCCGTATTGCGCCGGCAAGCATGGAGGAAATGGTTGCCCCCGATGGAAAACCCGTCACCATCGCCGCCTGCGGCCACGACAGTAAGCTCTGGCCGGGCTACCTTGACCCCGGTTGCCACCGTCAGTCCCCGACCATGAATGGAATGAAAACCATATGTATTGGTATAGGCCGGAATGCGGGATGAACAGCCAATGCCTGAGACAACCGCAATATTTTCCGGGTCCAGTTTCAACTTGGCAAAAGCCTGTGTTACCGCCAGCAACACGTGATAATCACCGCAGCCCGGACACCAGACCGGTTTCAGGCTGGATTTGTAATCGCTGGCTTTTAATTTCTTTGGTGCTAACTCGTTCATTGGTCTCTCCAGTCTTTAATGATGTCAACAATTTCGCCCGGTCTGATAATCAATGGCCCGGGTCGCCGGAAGGATTTAACCTCTCCGGGCATATCGTAATTGGCTCTGAGCAGCTTCAGGAACTGACCGGAATGGCTCTGTTCCACCACCAGAATACGCTTGGCACCCTTCACGGCCTCATCAAAATAATTCGGCACTGCAGGGGACAACAGACGCATAGCCACCAACTTGCAGGACACACCCTCTGCCCGCAGACGTTCAATTCCTTCACGTACGGCATTGGTGGTTGACCCCCAGGTGAGGACCACAAGTTCGCTATCCGCATCGCCCTCCACATCGGCCCAATGATCGCCGTAATTAAATTCCGCAACCTTGCGGTCCCGCTTGTCCATCTGGTCCCGATGGTCCTCCATCAGGGTAGACGGCAGACCCTTGGGGTTATGCTCCAGCCCGTCGGCAGTATATTGCCCGCCCGGCGTTCCCGGCAGGGTCATGGGCGATACCCCGTCCGCCGTCACCGCATAACGCCTGTAATCTTCTGTGGGGGCTTCCTCCACAAGGCGCTGGGCCATGAAGGAAATATTGGCCGGTGGGTCAATGATGGTGCTGGCCTGTCCCATGAATTGGTCAGACAGCACAATGACCGCTGTTTGCATGGCCTCGGCCAGATGGACGCTCCACTGTGCGGTAAAGATACAATCCTCGACCGAGGTCGCCGCCGTCACCACATGGGGGGCATCCCCGTGCAGGCCATAAACCGCTATATTCAAATCGGTCTGTTCCGACTTGGTTGGCACGCCCGTAGAGGGCCCGCCGCGCATCACATTAACAATCACCACCGGCGTTTCCGATGACACCGCAAGGCCAATGCCTTCCATCATCAGGGACAATCCCGGGCCAGAGGTCGCGGTCAAAGAAGGCCGCCCGCCAAAGGATGCGCCAATAGCCATATTGATCGACGCCAGCTCATCCTCAGCCTGTACCAATGTCCCGCCCATTTTAGGCAGATTCGGTGACATCCATTCCAATACCTCGGTTGCCGGGGTAATAGGATAGGCGGCAACGAATCGGATACCGCCGCGCAAGGCACCGAAACCGGCGGCCTGATTACCGCTGATCAACCAACGGCCCGTACCGTCCCCCACCGCATCGGATACGGTAACCGGGGAGGTGACTTCTGCCGCCGCTTTATAGCCTGCGCTAACCGCTTCACGACTCGCCAATACCGCCGCATCCCCTTTTTTGCCCAGCTTCTTGGCAATGATCTTGTTGATGGGTTCTTCGGGCAGACCGATCAGGGATGCCACAAGGCCCAGAATCACCATATTAGGTCGACCGCCGTCCACAGCATTGGCCAGCTCCCCGATGGGAACTTCCACAATTCGCGCGCCGGACGCCGCCAAAATTTCCGGCACCTCCCCGGTTTCAGGATCGGTGATGATCAGGCTTTGCGGGCCAAGGGGGACTTCTGCGGCAAAGCGTTCAGCCCCTTTCCAGTCCACCGCCACCAAAATATCAAAGTGATCATCCACACAATGTACCGGCTTCGCCGACAGACGCCCCAGCGCCGCCGCCTCGCCGCCGCGAATCTGCGGGCCGACCGTGCGGGTCATCAAGCCATAAAGCCCGGCCTTGGTC
>DRKK01000071.1 GCA_011051815.1 Sphingomonadales bacterium
CCGCGATCACCGCCATAGAGGAAATTCTGGAGACTTTATAACCATAGGAATAACGTCGTGAAACAAGACAGATCAACAGCGCGCCGCAAAATATTTGAGGTCATTGAAATGGGCCTCAGCGGAAATCGGGCGGCGGGTCTGTTTGATGGGTTTATGGTCGGCTTGATTATTTTGAATGTGGTGGCGGTTTCCCTTGAAACGGTGCCGGATATTACCCGGCAGTATCGCCTTGAATTTATTGCTTTCGAGACATTCTCCCTGTTGATATTCTGTATGGAATATTTGTTGCGGGTTTGGGTTTGCGTTGAATATCGGCCTGACCCTGATGAAAAGGGCAAGGGGCATTTTCGTCTGCATTTCGTTACATCGCCGTTGATGGTGATTGATTTTCTGGCCATTGCACCGTCATTACTGTTTGTCTTTGGGATTGATCTGCGGCTACTGCGTATATTCCGGCTGTTGCGTCTGTTCAAACTGATGCGCTATTCCCCTGCGCTGGCCTCGCTGGGCAATGTGTTATATGCGGAACGGCGCGCCTTGATGGCGACATTGATCATCATGCTGGGCCTGTCGTCTTTTGCCGCCACCATCATGTATTATCTGGAACGCAATGTGCAACCGGAAGCCTTTGGCACCATCCCCCATGCCCTATGGTGGGCGCTTGCGACCCTGACCACGGTGGGCTACGGTGATATTGTGCCGATCACATGGGCAGGACGGTTTTTTGGTGGCGTGGTGATGATCTTCGGGGTTGGCATGTATGCCCTGCCCATCGGGATCATTGCGTCCGGCTTTGCCAATGAAATTCATCAGCGTGATTTCGTTATCCGCTGGGGTCTGGTGGCCAATGTGCCGCTGTTTAACGGGCTGGATGCCAATCTGATTCGGACCATAGCCAAATATTTACGCTCCAGTGTCGTGGAAAAGGGCAGCCTTATAGCGGTGAAAGGTCATCAGGCCGATAAAATGTATCTGATTGTGTCCGGGGAAGTGGCGCGAAAGGACCGTACTGGAAAAATAATTCTGAAAGAAGGCGGGTTTTTCGGGGCAAAGTCGCTTATGGAAAAATCAAATTATTCCGCCAGCTATATGGCAGAATCAAAATGCCATTTTTTTATTCTGGATGCGCGGGAGTTTCATCATTTAATGGATGAAAACCCTGCCTTGCGGGAACGGATAGAGGAAGCCTATACAAACATTCCCCATAAGGACTTTGGTCAGGCCTGTGGTCCGGAAGAAATATTATCCGATTAGACATAAAAAATCCCGCAATCAATAATGACTGCGGGATTAAATAGATTGCGCGATCGTTACGCCATGGCTTTTTGCAAATTCTCGTCAATCTTGTCGAAGAATTGTTTTGACGTCAGCCATGCCTGATCCGGGCCAACCAACAGAGCCAGATCCTTGGTCATATAGCCTTCCTCGACGGTTTCGACACAAACCCGCTCCAATGTTTCGGAAAATTCCTTCAGCGCCTCATTGCCGTCCAGCTTGGCGCGGTGGGTCAGCCCGCCGGTCCATGCAAAAATAGAGGCGATGGGGTTGGTGGAGGTTTCCTTGCCCTGCTGATGCATGCGGTAATGGCGGGTCACCGTGCCATGGGCGGCTTCTGATTCAACAATGCCGCCGTCAGGGGTCATCAGGACGGATTTCATCAGGCCCAGGGAGCCAAAGCCCTGCGCCACAGTGTCGGACTGTACGTCCCCGTCATAGTTTTTACAGGCCCAGACAAATTCCCCGTTCCATTTCATGGCACAGGCCACCATGTCATCAATCAGGCGATGTTCGTAGGTAATACCGGCGGCGGCGAATTTGTCGGCGAATTCGGCATTGAAAACTTCCTCGAACAGGTCCTTGAACCGCCCGTCATAGGCCTTCAGGATGGTGTTCTTGGTGCTGAGATACACGGGCCATTTCCGGCTCAGGCCATAATTCATACAGGCGCGGGCGAAATCCCGGATACTCGCATCAAGGTTATACATGGCCATGGCCACGCCGGCATCGGGGAATTCGAATACTTCCCGTTCAATCGCCTCACCACCGTCTTCTGGCTCAAACCTCAGGGTCAGCTTCCCGGCACCCGGCACCAGAAAGTCTGTGGCCCGATATTGATCACCGAAGGCATGACGGCCAATAACGATAGGATGGGTCCAGCCGGGCACAAGGCGCGGCACGTTGGAACAGATGATCGGCTCGCGAAATACGGTACCGCCCAGAATATTCCGGATGGTGCCATTGGGCGAGCGCCACATTTGTTTCAGGTTAAATTCCTCAACCCTCTGCTCGTCCGGTGTGATGGTCGCGCATTTAACGCCGACACCATATTTGATGATGGCATTGGCTGCATCAATAGTGATTTGGTCATCGGTTTCATCGCGTTTTTCCACGCTCAGGTCATAATATTTCAGATCAATATCTAGATAAGGATGGATCAGCTTGTCCTTGATCCATGCCCATATGATACGTGTCATTTCATCGCCGTCCAGTTCGACAACAGGATTTTCTACTTTGATTTTAGCCATAATGAACCTTTTAAATTATAGGGGCACCGCAAGTGGGGCCATTGGGGATTCTGAATCTCTTCATGCTTGGGCGCAAACTATCACCGCTGGCCCGGGATGTGAAGGGTAGAAACGAAAGAAAATGCCTAAATCAGGGTGTTTTTTGTGATCAACGGGATTTCTGGCAGGGATTTTAGCAGTGGTATGACGTCTTGCGCCGTCTGGACCACATGAAACAGGTCACGGGTTTCGGGCGCGGTAAATTCTTCGGCGATAAAATTATCAATCAGGGCAAACAAAGGTTGCCAGTAATCATCAATATTGACGATGACGATCGGTTTATTATGGAGGCCAAGCTGTCGCCAGGTAATAACCTCAATAAGCTCATCCAACGTACCGATACTGCCGGGCAGGGCAACGAAGGCATCCGAATGGTCAAACATCATCCGCTTGCGGTCATGCATATTATCGACCACGAAAAAATCCGTGGCCTCTTTCCAGCCGCCCTCTGCCTCATCAAGATGACGCGGGATGATGCCGGTGACCTTACCGCCCTGTTTCATAACTTGGTTGGCAATGACCCCCATCAGGCCGACATTACCGCCGCCGTAAACAAG
>DRKK01000072.1 GCA_011051815.1 Sphingomonadales bacterium
AACCCTTAAATGCCGCCCGCCTGTTTACCTCTGCCCTATCAGAGAAAAATGCCGATGATGAGATGTCGCCCTTGATTGACCATTTGGGCAGCAGCCTGAATGCGGTTGAAGGTTTGCTGGAGGGGTTGCTGGAAATATCCAGACTAGATGCCGGGGTTATGGAGCCACAGCTTTCAGATTTTACTCTGGAGACGCTCCTGCGTGAACTTGATTTGGAATTTACGGCCATAGCCCGGGATTTGAATATTGACTTCGGCATGGTTTCCACTGGCGCAATTGTCCATAGTGATCCCAAGCTTTTACGGCGGATATTGCAGAATTTTATCAGTAATGCCTTGCGCTATACCAGTTCAGGCCGGGTTCTTCTGGGATGCCGAAGGCGGGGGGACCATCATCTGGAAATTCAGGTATGGGATACGGGGCAGGGTATTTCTGAAAATAAGATTGAAGAAATATTTATTGAATTCAAACAGTTAAAAAATAATCCTGATCCCGAACATAAAGAACAGGGGTTGGGACTTGGCCTTGCCATTGTGGAGAGAATTTGCCGTTTGCTGGGCCATGAACTTAGTGTTAAATCCACGCCGGGTAAAGGGTCTATGTTCAGCGTTATATTGCCTTTGGGACAAGAAAAAATTGCCGTACCCCCTGAAATAATAACGGCGGACAGGCCGAATATATTGCCGCTGGATTTTTCAACTCTGAAGGTCCTCTGTATTGATAATGATCCGGATATTCTGACCGGCATGGATATTCTGTTGTCCAATTGGGGCTGCGAAATAATATGCTGCCGGGGGCAGGCCGATATGGGGCATATGCCGGACGGGTTTACACCGGATATAATATTGGCAGATTATCATCTCGATCATGCGCAGAACGGAATTGATTTGTTGACCATGTTGCAGTCCCGTTGGGGCGGGGCCATTCCGGGGATTGTCATTTCTGCGGATCATACGGAGGACGTGAAAAATCAAGCCATGACAGCGGGCTATAAATTTCTGCGCAAACCAGTGAAATCGGCGGCCCTTCGCGCCCTGATCAGCAGCCTGTTGATTTACCGGAAATAGCGTTTCATTCCGGCATTTCATCGGCTTCCAGCCGTTGCGCGGCAATGATCAGCTGGCCCCGGTTATATGCGCCAAATTTTTTCAGAATGGCAGTCACATGGGCTTTAACCGTTCCTTCCGCAACCCCCATTTCATAGGCGATCTGTTTATTCAGCATCCCCTCGGACAACAGGGTGAAGACCCTGAATTGTTGAGGGGTCAGGGCGGCAACCGTTTCCGCGATGGACATTTCCTCATCCTGTATATTCTCATGCCCTGCCGAAAAGTCCGGCGGCACCCAAAAGGCACCATTGATGATGGTTTTTATGGCCTGCGCCATATCCGGCAGATCCGTGGATTTGGGAATGAAGCCTGATGCGCCGTGGTTCATGGCCTTGGCGATGGTCTTGTCCTGATCATTACCGGAAACCACCACCACCGGGATCTCCGGATATTGGCCGCGCATATAAATCAGCCCTGAAAAACCCCGCGCGCCCGGCATGTGTAAATCCAGCAACAACAGGTCATAGGCCGGCCCTTGCGCCATAAGACGTAACATATCATCAATAGCTCCGGCCTCATCAACAGTTGCGCTGTTAAAGGCAAGCTTGGTCGCCTGTTTCAGGGCAATACGAAACAGGGGGTGGTCATCGGCGATTAGGATATTTGGCGGCACGGTCATAAGGAAATTCTGCGCATTTTCATTTAAGCGTAAGATTACAATATTATCGAGGTTATAGATAGTTATTTACGGTAAAAAAACCGAAAAATATTCTTATAATTTTTCTCAAAACCTACTGAAATCAATAGCTGTAAATATTTTAAGTCTTTTTCTCTTCCCTATCGAAAATAGCCCAAAACCTACCGACCGGAAGCCTTGATGTCCTGTGCATATTGCTTAAGAAATAGGGGGTAACTCATATTAGGTCAGGGATTAAGGAAAACAATAGAAATGAGAATTGGTGTAGATGTGGGCGGGACGAATACCGATGCGGTGTTGCTGGACGGCGACCGGGTATTGTCGTGGTGCAAAATGCCGACAACCCCCAATGTGGGGGATGGCATAACCGCCGCTATCTCACGGGTAATGACTGAGGGTAAAATTTCCGCCGAAGAAATTCAGTGTGTGATGATCGGAACAACCCATTTCACCAATGCTTTTGTGGAACGTAAAAGGCTATTGCCGGTGGGTATGATCCGGATTGCCCTTCCGGCCGCGCGGGCCTTGCCGCCTTTGATGGATTGGCCGGCCGCTATTTCCCAAAAAGTCGGCAATGCCATACATCTGGTCCGGGGCGGTTATCAATATGATGGCCGGGTGAATGAGGAACTGGATGAAGATGCGATTGTCGCGGCGGCGCGTGATTTCAAGGAAAAAGATATTCGCACGGTGGCGGTTACGGCGCTTTTCTCATCGGTGAACGGTGACATGGAACAGCGGGCCGCAGAAATATTGCAGGCGGAAATGGGGGAGGTGAGTATCTCCCTGTCCCATACCATTGGCCGCATTGGTATTCTGGAACGGGAGAATGCCACTATAATGAATGCCTCATTGGCCGAAATGGCAAAAGAGGTGGTGGATTCTTTTCATCAGGCCCTTGCGAATCTCAATATTACGGCACCATTTTATGTCAGCCAGAATGACGGCACCTTGATGAATGCGGAATTTGTCGGCAAATATCCGGTGCTGACCTTTGCCTCCGGCCCCACCAACAGCATGCGCGGCGCGGCCTATCTGTCGGGGGTTAAGGATGCCATTGTGGCCGATATTGGCGGCACGACCACGGATGTGGGGATGCTGGTCAATGGCTATCCGCGCGAATCTTCGGTGACGGTGGATATTGGCGGGGTGCGGACAAATTTCCGGATGCCGGATATTCTGGCCATCGGCCTGGGCGGCGGCAGTCTGGTTCAGCAGGACGGGACAGAGGTTACAGTGGGTCCACAATCGGTGGGCTATAGGCTTTTGCAAGAAGGACTGGTTTTTGGCGGCAAGACCTTGACCAGCAGTGATATTGCCGTGGCCGCAGGCTATGTGGAGATGGGGGAGAGGGCAAAAGTTGCCAATCTTGACAAGGATATGGTCGCGCGCGCGGTTGATGTCATTCATGACATCATGGCGGATGTTGTGGACCGCATGAAAACCAGCGGCGATCCGGTGCCGCTTATTTTGGTGGGTGGCGGCTCGGTTTTGATTAACCGGGACATTCCGGGCACCAGTGATACGATCATTCCGGATCATGCCTCTGTGGCCAATGCCATCGGGGCGGCCATCGCGCAGATCGGTGCGGAAATAGACAAGGTCTTTTCCTATGACGATATCGGCCGGGAAAAGGCCATGGACATGGCCAAGCAGGAGGTGATTGAAAAGGCGGTCACCGCCGGAGCGCTGCGCGGCAGTATTGAAATCATCGATATAGAGGAAGTGCCGCTGGCTTACGTGCCGGGCGGGGCGGTGCGCTTGCGGATAAAAGCGGCGGGTCAGCTGAATTTTGATCAGAAAAAGGGTTAACGGCCAAGATGGAAATAACATTCGAAAATATGGAAGATTTTGCCCGGGGCGCGGCCTTTCTGGGTACTGGCGGCGGCGGTGATCCCTATTATGGGCGGTTGCTGGCGCAAAATGCTATCCGGGAATTTGGCGCGCCTAAAGTTATTACGGCCGATGATCTGGACGATGATACGGCGGTTTTCACCGCTGCCATGCTTGGCTCGCCGCCGGTTCTGATGGAAAAGGGGTGTAGCGGTGATGATATTGATCTGGCTATTTCAAAATTGGAACAACGACTGGGCCGCAAGGCAGAGGCCATTCTGCCCATCGAAATTGGCGGCATGAATTCCACATTGCCGATTATGGCGGC
>DRKK01000073.1 GCA_011051815.1 Sphingomonadales bacterium
GACCAAAGAAGTCCGAGATTATATTGCAAAGAGTGGCTCTTTCCTGCCTGATGGGGTGACGCTTGTTTCCTGGCTGGATTTATCAAATACCTTCAAGGGGCGGGGGAATATCCCGTTGTCCAGCGGTGTAAACGGGCTTATTCTGGTCTTTTCCCTGCTGATGCTTTTCCTGCGCCCGGCCATTGCCTTTTGGGTGTGCGGGGGGATTATTACGTCTTTTATGGGGGCCTTGTGGATATTGCCCATGCTGGATGTTTCTCTGAATATGCTGACGCTGTTTGCCTTCATTCTGGTGCTGGGGATTGTCGTTGATGATGCGATTATCATCGGTGAAAGTGTGCATTCCGATCAGGAGCGCGGTTTGCGCGGGCTTGAGGCTGCCACATCCGGGGCCAATAATGTATCAAAGCCGGTCATGTTCGCCGCCCTGACCACCATGGTTGCTTTCTCGCCCATATTGTTTCTGGACGGGGTGGCCGCCGCCGTGATGAAACCCTTGCCGATTGTGGTTATTCTGGCGCTGACTTTTTCTTTGATTGAAGCCTTTTTTATTTTACCCTCCCATTTGGCGCACATGAAGCCACCGGGGGAGGCCAAAGGTTTTATCACACGCTTTTTAAGGAAAATCCGCCAGACCGTATCGGGGCAGTTAAGTAAATTTGTCCAAAAATACTATGTACCGTTTCTGGCAAAAACCCTGAAGAAAAAATATTTGACCCTATCGGCCTTTGTCGCCATCTGGTTGATTTTATTTTCATTCGTACAGGGCGGCTGGATGCGGCAGGATTTCTTTCCAACCATCCCCAGCGATTATATTATTGCCGATGTGGTCCTGACTGATGGGATCGCCTTTGACCGGGCAGAAAGCGTTATGCGACAAGTGGAAAAGGCGGCTCACACGCTGTCCCGCGCGGAATTTAAAAATGAGGATGGGGAGCCAGAGGCCAACCCGATAAAGAATATTCAGACCTTCGTCAAAGGAAACAAGGTGCAGGTTTTCGTCGATCTGCTTCCTGCCGAGGAGAGGTCGGTTGATATTGTCGAGATTTCCCGCCGATGGCGCCATCTTATCGGGGATATGGCCGATGTGAAGCAGTTTGATATGCGTTTTCAGCTTAGAGCCCAAAATAAACCGCTCAGTTTTGTTTTGGCCAGCAACAATCGCCGGACGTTGGAAAAAGCCACTGCGGATTTAACCACGGCGCTGAGCAAATTCTCTGGCGTTCTGGATATTGGTGATACCCTGCGGTCTGCCCGTCAGGAAATGGTGCTCGACCTGAAAAAAGAGGCTGAGAGTCTTGGGGTTTCAACCCGTGATCTGGCCCGGCAGGTGCGTCAGGGCTTTTTCGGTGAAGAAGCCCAGCGCATTCCCCGGGGTAAGGATGATGTGAAGGTTATGATTCGTTATCCTCTTGAATCCCGTAAAACCGTGGAAACCTTAAAGACCATGCGTATCCGTACCAACAATGGTACAGAGGTTCCTTTTGAAGTTGTGGCGGACATTCATTTTGAACAGGGGGCCACGGAAATCCGGCGCCTTAACCGGCGGCGGGTAGTGGAAATAACCGGTGATGTGGATACGGAAATCACCAATGCTCAGGAAGTGATCCGTAAAGTGGAGCGTGAGGTCATTCCGACGTTGCAGAAAAAATACCCTGATCTGGAATATCTTTTGGAAGGTGACCAGAAAGAGATTAAATCGTTTCAGGCCGGATTGTTGCGCAATACGGCCATGGCGTTTCTGGCCATCTATGCCCTGATCGCCGTTGCCTTCCGGTCCTATTCACAGCCGATCCTCGTTATGCTGGCTATTCCGTTTGGTTATTTGGGGTCGGTGCTGGGGCATATGTTCCTTGACCTGCCCTTTTCCATGTTCTCCTTTTTGGGTGTTGTGGCCACGGCGGGGGTGGTGGTCAATGATAATCTGGTCCTGATTGATTATATCAACAGACTGAGGGCCAACGGTGAAAGTGCGATTGATGCGGTAAGAAAAGCAGCAGAAAGTCGCTTCCGGCCCATATTCCTGACCACATTGACCACATTCATCGGCTTGATGCCCATTATCTCGGAGCAAAGCAAACAGGCACAATTTCTGATACCCATGGCCATCTCGCTGGCCTTCGGGGTTGTCTTGTCTTCTTTCGTGACCCTGATTTTGGTGCCTAACCTCTTTGTGGTGCTGGATTCATTCAAGACATGGGTTAAAGGCAAAATTTTCCGGATACGTCAGAACCGACAAAGTCAGAATTTATAGATTATAATCGGCGGCGGCCAGTTCTTCTTCCATCTGGTCCCTGATTTCGATCAATGTGGGCAGGTATCTTTCTTTAAGTTCTGTGGTGCTCATGGCCACGGAAATATAGCGCATGGCCAGCGCGGCCAGGAACTGGCCGTTGCGCATGATGGGCAGGGCAATGGTATTGGTCTTGCCCGGTTCCATGGCTCTGGGGGATCGGATATTTATCGCATAACCATTTTGGCGGATTGTCTCAATCAGTTTGGCAACTGTTTCGGGGCTGTTGGCCAGCATATTGGTTTCATCGGGCGTTTCATGGCGCAGGGCAGAGAGCACGATTTCACGTTCCGTATCCCCGCAGTAAGCCAGATAAACATTGCCTGTTGCCGTGGACATGATCGGCAGGCGCAAACCTTCATTATAATAATCAAGGGACAGGGGGCTGTCCGTGTCGGTGGTAAAACGCAGTGACATACGCACATTGCGCGGCGACATGATGGATACTGGCCAGATGACAATTTTGGATAGCTCTATGGCCAGCGGCTTGACAATCTCGCTGAGCCACGCGTCTTCATTGAAACCGGAGGCCAGATTGCGCACGCGTATGGTCAGGCTGTAACGGCCTTTTTTATCGCTGCGCTTTAAATAGCCGAAAGTGACCAGATTTTCCAGAATACGGAAGGTTGTCGTGCGCGGCAGGTTTATTTCACGCGCCATCTCGGCAACAGTCATTGTCTTACGACTGTTGAGAATCTCC
>DRKK01000074.1 GCA_011051815.1 Sphingomonadales bacterium
GCTGGGAAATCCGGATCGCCCGGTCTGCGCCGTAGTCGGCGGGGCCAAAGTGTCCAGCAAACTTGATGTCTTGACCAACTTAGTGGAAAAGGTCGATCACCTGATCATTGGCGGCGGTATGGCCAATACATTTCTTGCCGCGCAGGACGTCGATGTGGGGGCTTCCCTTTGTGAGCATGATCTGGCCGATACGGCCCGGTCTATCCTGACCAAAGCCGCCGCGCAGGACTGTACAATTCACCTGCCCACTGACCTTGTGGTCGCCAAAGAATTCAAGGCCGGCGCCGAATGTCGCACCATTGGCCTTGATGAGGTTGCCAGTGACGAAATGATCCTTGATGTGGGTCCAGCCACCGTTGCGGGTTTAAGTGACATGCTGAAGGGTTGCAAAACCCTGATCTGGAACGGCCCCATGGGCGCGTTTGAGATCACGCCCTTTGATATGGCCACAGTAACCCTGGCCAAAGCAGCGGGGGCTTTGACCGAAAAAGGCACGCTTATTTCCGTGGCTGGTGGCGGTGACACGGTGGCGGCCCTGAACCATGCAGGCGTTGCCGATCAATTCTCCCACATCTCCACGGCGGGCGGCGCGTTCCTCGAATGGATGGAAGGCAAAGACCTCCCCGGCGTGAAAGTGCTTGAGAAATAGAATGACCCGCACACAGCTTTATCTGATTACACCGCCAAAGATTGATATTGAGCGCTTTGCCCGTGACTTGAGCGCGGCATTGGATGGGGGGCCGGTGGCTTCTGTACAGTTGCGTCTGAAAGATGCGACGGATACGGATATAATCACGGCGGCGCAAGTCCTGATGCCCATATGTCATGCCCGTGATGTGGCCTTTATCATTAATGATCGGCCCGATATTGCCCGCGACGTGAAGGCGGACGGGGTGCATGTGGGGCAGGACGATATGCCCTACGCCGAAGCCCGTACCATTGTCGGCCCGGACAGCATTGTCGGTGTTACCTGTAAGGACAGCCGCCATCTATCCATGACGGCCGCCGAGCAAGGGGCCGACTATGTGGCCTTCGGGGCCTTCTATGATACGGACACCAAGGATGGCACAAGCCCGGCGGATATAGCTATCCTGACATGGTGGGCGGAATTGTTTGAGGTGCCCTCGGTGGCCATTGGCGGTATTACGGTGGATAATGCTGCGCCCCTGATTGAGGCCGGGGCGGATTTCATCGCCGTTTGCGGCGGCGTCTGGAACCATGCAAAAGGACCACAGGAAGCGGTAAAGGAATTTATGGCGTTGCTCTGACCCGCCGCCGGCGTCTTGGTGGTGCAGGCCGGTTTCTTTTTATCCATAGCAACCCGCCAACGGGCAGACTGAACAGGCCAAGCCAGGTAAAAAACCGCCCCAACATGCCAACGGATTCCTGCTCCGGCGGTTCCGCGCCCGTGGTATAGCCTTCATACTGCAAAGTGGCCTCCATAAAAATATAATCGCCCGTACCGGACAGCTCGAAATCCAGAATCCCCTTATGGGCCAAGTCCTGTGCCGAGGTAATGTCCAGAGCCTTTTGGCGCATCTCAAACATGCCATCATAGCCATCCCGGCGGGTTTCAACCACCGATTCCGTGATCCGGTGATGTTGACGCAAGCGGCCCTGATCACCTTCATCGGGATAGATGCCGAGCAACATGCTTCTGCGCCCGGTGACCTCCCGACTTACGTCCCGGCGGCGCATGGTGGTGGCAAAATATATATTACGGCCAATGATCAGTTTCGCCACCTCCTCCTCATTGGACAGATGGATCGTGCTTTTAGAGGTAAAATAGTGATCCGTGCGCCCGGCGATACCATTGTCTTTCAGTGAGAAACCCCGGCGGCGAACGACCTTTCCGCTGTCGGTCAGGTTGCTCTCCCCGGCTTTGCTGACCCATTCCTGATCATCCTGAAATTTAAAGCTGACAATCACCTTGGACAGGACATATTCATCCCCCACCGGCAATTCAGACCGCAGGTCAAACTGCCCACGGTATATTTTCTGATCGGTGATGACTATATTCTGATGATCAAGGCGAACCTTGCCCGACAGGGTCGCCGCACTCACGCCCCCCGGCCATAACAGCATCAGAAATATATATCCAGCTTTCACATTCTTCCCCTTTTTAACGGCAACAGAATAAAAGGGAAATTTTCATATTTTGTTAATAATTAGGAACAGTTTTAGCCAATTGCATATCTTTTTACTTCGTCCTATAAAAGAAATATGACTGATATGAAAATAGCCAAAATCAACCCTGTTACAGACCTTAAAGACTGCTTGAGTATCCGCACTATCGTCTTTGTGCAGGAACAGAATGTCTCCGTAGAAGAAGAAATGGACGGCCTTGACGATCAGGCGGATCATTATCTGCTGTGGGTCAAGGGTGAGCCCGTCGCCACCGCCCGGGTACGGCTATTATCGGATGTGGCCAAGATTGAACGGGTCGCAGTGCTGAAAAGTCAGCGGGGCAAGGATATTGGCCGGAAACTGATGGAATTCATCATATCCGAACTGCGGCAAAATCCGGCTGTCCGGACCCTGAAACTTGGAGCACAAGTTCAGGTTATCCCCTTCTATGAAAGATTGGGCTTCACGGCTTACGACGATGAATTTATAGATGCGGGCATCCGTCACCGGTGGATGACATGCCCGGCCTGAGCGTTATATCTTAACCTCACCGGCCCATTTCTCGGCCAGATCACCGGCAAAAGGCAGCTTGTAATTCTCGCCCTGAAAACCTTTGACCATTAATAGAATCCACAGAATGATACCAACAAGGCCAATGATTGGCACCAAAGGCAGCCCTAGAAGGCTGATCGTCAGCACCATCTGTAATATATTCAGCCCGCCAAAAACGATGATTGACTGCATGGCATGAAAGCGGATGTCCTTATCCTCTTTCTCAAGAAGCAGAAAAATCAACCCAGAAACCCAGC
>DRKK01000075.1 GCA_011051815.1 Sphingomonadales bacterium
AATTATCTGGTGCGGGATGTGGACAAGCTGTCGCGGACCATGCATGAGGCCTTCTATGTGGCCACCAGTGGCCGTCCTGGCCCGGTGGTGATTGATGTGCCAAAAGATGTTCAGATTTATACCAGTGATCACGTCCACAGCGGCACCATAAAACACGCGAGCTATCGCCCGGAAGTCAAGGGCGACATTAACGCCATCCGCGAAGCGGTAAAGCTCTTGGCCGGGGCTAAAAAGCCGGTTTTCTATACGGGCGGCGGGGTGATCAACTCCGGTCCGGCGGCGGCGCAATTGCTCCGTGAAATGGTACAGCTCACCGGCGCACCAATCACCAGTACCCTTATGGGGCTTGGGGCCTATCCCGCCACGGATAAGCAATTCTTGGGCATGTTGGGCATGCATGGCACTTATGAGGCCAATAATGCCATGCATGACTGCGATGTGATGGTTTGTGTGGGTGCGCGGTTTGATGACCGGGTCACCGGGCGTCTGGATGCTTTTTCACCAAATTCCAAGAAAATTCATATAGATATTGACCGTTCATCTATTAACAAGACCGTGCGTGTTGATGTGCCTATCGTTGGCGATGTGGCTCATGTTCTGGAAGATATGCTCAAGTTATGGAAAGCCACCACGCTTGAGAATGGCCGCCAATCCTATGATGACTGGTGGGCGAAAATTGAGGTTTGGCGTCAGCGGGATTGCCTGAAATACACACCGCAGGACGATGTGATCATGCCGCAATATGCCCTAGAACGCTTGCAGGAGCTGACCAAAGACAAGGATGTTTATTTCACCACCGAGGTGGGACAGCATCAGATGTGGGCGGCGCAATATCTGAAATTTGACCGGCCCAACCGTTGGATGACCTCCGGTGGCCTCGGCACCATGGGCTATGGTTTCCCGGCGGCGGTGGGGGTACAGATCGCCCATCCGGATGCGTTGGTCATTGATGTGGCGGGGGAAGCCTCTATCCAGATGAATATTCAGGAAATCGGCACCGCCATTCAATATGGCCTTCCGGTCAAGATTTTCATCCTCAATAATGAATATATGGGCATGGTTCGCCAGTGGCAGGAGCTGAACCACGGGGGCCGTTATTCACAGTCCTATTCCGAAAGCCTGCCGGATTTTGTGGCTTTGGCCAAGGCCTACGGCGGTCACGGTATCGTGGTGGAAAAGCCGGATGAGGTAGACGGGGCGATCCGCGAAATGATGGAGACGGACGGTCTGGTCATTGTGGATTGCCGGGTGGCAAAGCTGGCCAATTGTTTCCCTATGGTGCCCAGCGGCGCGGCCCATAATGAAATGATTTTGCCCGAGGAAGATGAGGAAAATCAGGAATATGAAGGGGGCGCGGCCCTGGTATAGCCGGGCGCAGGAGAAGAGATATGCATCATACGCACAAAGAAATTGAACTTGCCGTTCGTCACACCTTGTCCATCATTGTGGATAATGAGGCCGGGGTTCTGGCCCGGGTAATCGGCCTGTTTTCAGGCCGGGGCTATAATATCGAGCATCTGACCGTGGCCCCTGTTGATCTTGAGGGCAACGAATCCCGTATCACCGTGGTTACCATCGGCACCCCCCATGTGATTGAACAGATCAAGGCACAGCTGGACCGGTTGGTGCCTGTGCATCGGGTCGGTGACCTGACCGAATGTGGCCCCCATGTGGAACGGGAACTGGCGCTGGTCAAGATCCATTGCAAGGGTGAACAACAGCAGGCGGCCCTGCGCATAGCCGAGGCCTTTCGGGCCAAAACCGTGGACAGTAGCCTAGACAGCTATATTTTTGAAGTGACCGGAAAAACCGACAAGATCAAAGCCTTTATCAAGCTTATGGATGATGTAGGGCTGGTGGAGGCGGTACGCACTGGCGTTGCCGCGCTCAGCCGTGGGGCAGAGGCCCTGTGAAGAATTTTATGGAACTTATATTTTTACGAGGAGAAATTTAATGCGCGTATATTATGATCGCGATGCGGATGTGAATCTGATCAAGACCAAAAAGGTCGTGATCGTCGGATATGGCAGTCAGGGACATGCCCATGCCGCTAACCTGAAAGACAGTGGCGTGGCCGAAATTGCTGTGGCCCTGCGCGAAGGCTCTAGCAGCCGCGCCAAGGCCGAAGCCGCCGGATTCAAGGTGATGACCGCTGCCGAGGGTGCCGCATGGGGTGACGTGGTTATGGTGCTGGTCCCTGATGAATTACAGGCCGAGCTTTATGCCAATGACCTTGGCCCCAATATGAAACAGGGCGCGGCGCTGGTTTTTGCCCACGGCCTGAATATCCATTTCAAGCTGATCGAGCCCCGGGCCGACCTTGATGTCTTTATGATTGCGCCCAAAGGCCCCGGCCATACAGTGCGGTCCGAATATCTTAAAGGGGCAGGGGTTCCGACCCTGATTGCGGTTCATCAGGACGCGTCCGGTAATGCCCATGATATTGGCCTTTCCTATGCGTCGGCCAATGGCGGCGGCCGGGCCGGGGTCATTGAAACCACTTTTAAGGAAGAATGCGAAACGGATTTATTTGGTGAGCAGGCGGTCCTGTGCGGCGGGGCGTCGGCATTGGTGCAATGCGGGTTCGAGGTTTTGGTCGAGGCGGG
>DRKK01000076.1 GCA_011051815.1 Sphingomonadales bacterium
ATAAAATGTCGGGCGGCTTATACCCAGTATTTTAGCAGCCTGGCTTACATTGCCGCTGGCCTGTGCCATTGCCATATTTATGGCCTTTATGTCTGCATTTTCCCGCACGGCTTTAAGATTCAGAACAGCGGCTTCGCCCTCGCCCTGACTTAGTTCCAGGTCATCTGCGGTTATCTTTTTTCCGTTGCACATGATAACAGATCTTTTAATCCGATTTTCCAGTTCACGGACATTTCCGGGCCAGTTATAGGACGCAATGGCACTGAGCGCATCCTGTGTGAAGCCTTTAATCTGTTTTTTCAGCTCATCATTAAACTTGGTCAGGAAGCTTTTGGCCAGAAGTATAGAATCTCCCTCACGCTCTGCTAATGACGGAATATTGATGACAATTTCACTTAACCTGTAATAAAGGTCTTCGCGGAATCCCCCCTCCGTAATATGTTTTTCAACATCCTGATGGGTGGCACAAACCACGCGAACATCCACAGCTATTTCCTGACGCCCGCCAATGCGTTCAACCACACGTTCCTGCAAAAACCTGAGAAGCTTAACCTGCAGTGAAAATTGAAGGTCGCCAATTTCATCTAGAAACAACGTTCCCCCCTCAGCCAGTTCAATCTTGCCTTTGGTTTGTTTTACCGCGCCGGTAAACGCCCCCTTTTCATAGCCGAATAATTCGCTTTCAAGAAGGTTTTCCGGAATAGCCGCACAATTTATGGCAACGAATTTACCGTGGCTCCTGTCACTGAGGTTATGAACGGCCCGGGCCAGAAGTTCTTTACCAGTGCCGCTGGCCCCCAGCAATAAAACCGTCACATTCGCCGGGGCGACACGCTCTACCATGTCGCAAACCTTATACATATTCTGGCTACCGGTAATCAGGCCCTGAAAGCCAGAGGTCTTGTTATTTTGGGACAGGCGCAGATTTTCTTCTTCCAGATCATATAACCTGAATGCCCGCTCTACAATCAGTCCAAGCTGATCCGGATCAACCGGCTTCTGATAGAAATCATAGGCCCCCATAGCAATGGCTTTCAAAGCACTTTCATGGGTGCCATGACCACTGGCCACAATAATTTTTGTATTGGGGGCGATTTTGAGAATTTCTTCCAATGTAGCGAAGCCTTCCGAGGTGCCATCCGGATCAGGCGGCAGCCCAAGGTCAAGGGTCACAACCGCCGGCTTTTCTTTTTCAAAAAACGCAATCGCTTCTTCCCGCGCCCCGGCAATGGTGGTGTTATAATTTTCAAAATTCCATTTATATTGCCGCTGAAGACCCGGATCATCCTCAACTACGAGCAAGCTTCTTATTTTTTTTGTCATATTATTTTTCCCCTGCGCCTAAGCTCTCATTATCGTCACTCACCAAACGCAAGTACACTTTCATAACCGTTCCAACATTTTTCTCACTCTTCACCACCAATCGGCCCCCCAGACGTTTTATCATTTCCCGACTTTCATAAGCGCCAATACCATATCCGTTCTCTTTGGTAGACCTAAAGGGCCTGAACAGCTCATTATGAATAAAGTCCTGTTCCATTCCATGACCATTGTCACTCACCTTAATAAGAGCAAACGCCCCTTTACGGGACAGGTCAAGTTTAATATCAATATCATCCTCGACACAAGCCTCACGGGCATTCTCGATAAGATGCATAAAAATTGTCTTAAGGCTTTCCGCATCCGCATAGACCTCAATATCATCCCCCTTGCCTTCATAGGAAATATTCAAACCGCCATGATGGTAGTCCTGTACTATTTCCTTCATCATCTTGCCGATATTCAGACTATCATCCACCTTCTCAAGAGAGGGTTCCTGCACAACCGTAATTCGGGAGAGCAGATTATTCATTTTAGCCACAGAATCCTGAATCGTTAATATCATATCCTTTTGGAATTCCGGGTTATCCGCATGTTTCTCCGCATTTTTCACAATGAGTGACAGTTGGCTAGTTAAATTTTTAATATCATGAACGACAAAAGCAAATTTTCGATTAAAAGAATCAAATTCACGGGATTCTGCAAGCGCCATCTCCGCGATTTGCTCTGCCAGATAGCTGGCCGTTTGCCGCCCTATGGTTTTTAACAAATCCCGGCTTTCCCAATTCAGGTTACTCTTCACACGCGGTTGAAGCAGAACAACAAAACCCACAAGTTTCCCCAAATGAATTAGTGGTAGGACAAGCCAGAATTTAGCGTTGCCCAGCAACCATTTCGGCGTCAACAAATCCTTATGTTTAGTTCTGCCGCCATTTCTTTCTCTGTTCAGATCAACAATCCATTCTTCCTGTTCAAGAAAATTGATGAATTGATCTTCAGACAAAAGCTCATTTTCCGCATCAAATTGAAAATTCCATTTGGCCGCCAACTGGTAAATATCCGGCTGCTCACACAACCACAAAGCGCCCCCTGAACTGTCCATCACATCCGCCAACGCCTTGATAACACGTTCCCTGAGGTCATAATGCTCCCCCGTGGCGGATATGGTGTTGATAAATTTAAGC
>DRKK01000077.1 GCA_011051815.1 Sphingomonadales bacterium
AACCTCCGTTATACTGCCCTCATCTGCGCGGAGCAGCGCAGGCGGTATGATACTTTCAGGGGCAGCGACCGGGGCCAACTGAAGACTGAGCTTTTCTGCTTCATCAAGGCAGACGAGCCTTTCATGCCAGCCATCCCCGATTTTCTGAAATTGTCGAATGGGCAGGGCATCGAAAAACTCATTGGCAATGACCAATAGGGGGCTGCCATTGCTTTGGTCGAGGGCGTCGCTGACCCGGTTATGCCATTTGGGCGTTATAAGGCCTTTAAGTCTTTCAGCCTGCATTACACGCAAGACAGGGGACATTTCAACCAGATGGACCTCGATACTGTCCAGCAATCCCGGAATGACTTTCATGGCCCGGAGAATATCCTGCATCAGCGTACCGCGGCCGGGGCCAAGCTCTATCAGGTGAATTTTATCGGGGCTACCCATATTCAGCCAGCAAACCCCAAGCCACAGACCAATCATCTCGCCGAACATCTGACTGATTTCCGGGGCGGTGGTGAAATCGCCTTTTTGTCCGAAAGGGTCTTTCTTCATATAATAGCCATGCTGCGTATTGCCCAGGGCTTCTCCCATATAGGTAGCTATGCTTATGGGTCCCTGCGCTTTAATCAGCTTGGTTAAATATGTTTCAAGGGCATTCATATGCTTTTCTTGATTTTACGAAAAATGAGATACAGGCCCAGCAACACCATGGGAATTGACAGCAATTGCCCCATGGTCAGAAATCCGGTGCCATAGAGAAAGCCAAGTTGCTGGTCCGGCTCACGGTATTGTTCAACGAAGGTTCGGGCGGCGGCATAACCGATGATGAAGATCCCGGTCAGCCTGCCCGGCGTTTTACGCAGGTTGGTGAAATGAAACAGGAACCACATAAGAAAGAACAGGGCAAGCCCTTCGAGGGCCGCCTCATAAAGCTGGCTCGGATGACGGGGCAAGGGGCCGCCGCGCGGGAAGACCATGCCCACCGCCGCATCTGTGGTCCGGCCAAAAAGCTCGCCATTGATGAAATTGGCCAACCGGCCCAGAAACAATCCGATGGGCGAGACACAGGCCATCAGGTCCGTAAAGCGGAAAAAGGGAATTTTTTGTTTCCGGCAATAGAAATAGGTGGCCAGAGAGACACCAATAAAGCCGCCGTGAAAGGACATGCCTCCGTCCCACAGGGCCAATATGTCGCCCGGATGACTGAGATAAAAGCTAAAATTATAAAAAAGAACGTAGCCTAACCGACCACCAAGGATAATCCCTACCATGGCCCAGAAAAAGAAGTCACCGACCTGTGCCGCCGTACAGGGCGCCCCCTTATGTTTGATCAGCCGGAGCATATAGAGCCATGCAAGCCCCCAACCCGCAAGATAGGCCATGGAATACCAGCGAATCGTTATGGGGCCAAAACTGACAATATCCGGTGAAATATTGGGATAGGTGAGGGTCGCGGAGAATAAATATTCTAACATCGTGTTATGACTGCTTTTCGCTGTTTTCCAATTGTTTAGCCACTATCATGCAGGGCTTTACGATCAAGTCAAGTACCATCAAAGTGAATCCGCTTGGCTTTCATGAGGACTTTGGTCATATTACAATTTTTACGGCAAAGGTAGTCACATGCAAACGGATAACAAGTTTTTTGATGATTTGGCAAAATTAGGCCAAAGCGCGGTTGGCACCCTGCACGGGGTCAAGGGCGAAATGGAAGCCATGATCCGCGCACGGTTAGAGAATCTGTTGCAAGATATGGACCTTGTGACCAGAGAGGAATTTGATGTGGTACGCGATATGGCCCGTGAGGCTCGTGCGAAAAACGAAGAGCTGGAACAGAAAATTGTGGCATTAGAGAAAAAAGCAAGCCCGAAGAAAGCAAAAAAATGACGGTTGCAAATTTTGACGGCTGTGACGCCTTTATGGCCAATCCGCTTGATATTCTGGAAATGATCGCCGGGCAGAATGAATGGCCTTATGAGCGGTCCAACGATGAGGAAATCACCGTGGCCGTCAGCGGCGAATGGTGTGATTTTCACATTCGATATTTCTGGATTGCCGAGGATAATCTGCTACAGGCGGCGGCTATGTTGGACATGCGGGTGCCGAAAATTAAGCAGGCTAAAATTCTAGAAGCTATTAATCTGGTCAATGAACGGTTGGCCCTTGGGCATTTTGCCATCTGGACAGAGGATAACAGCCTGATGTTCCGCCATAGCAATATGGTTGGCCCGGATCAGGAGGTCATGGCGGCGGCCTGTGAGAAGATCACCGACAGCATTTTGACCTCCAGCAATAAATATTACCCGGTGTTTCAGTTTGTTCTATGGGCTGGGAAAAGCCCCGAAGAAGCCATTGAATGTGCCATGCTGGACACAGTTGGCGAAGCCTAATTTTAGGAAATATTTTGTCTGAATTATCACAAATATCGCCGGCAAAACCATTGCTTCTAATAGGGTGCGGCAAAATGGGCGGGGCTATGCTTCAGGGCTGGCTAGCGGCGGGGCTGTCACCGGAGGCGGTAAA
>DRKK01000078.1 GCA_011051815.1 Sphingomonadales bacterium
CAGAACTTTCTAAAATTCTTGAAGAAAAATGGGGCGTTTCTGCTGCGGCTCCTGTTGCTGCTGCGGCGGCTCCTGCTGCAGGCGGCGAAGCTGCTGAAGTAAAAGACGAGTTTGATGTTGTTCTGGTCTCTTTCGGCGAGAAGAAAATCAATGTCATTAAAGAAGTACGGGCCATCACCGCCCTTGGCCTGAAAGAAGCCAAGGAATTGGTTGAAGGTGCGCCTAAAGTGGTTAAAGAAGCCGCTTCCAAGACTGAAGCTGAAGAAGTTAAGGCGAAGCTTGAAGCAGCTGGTGCTACGGTTGAACTTAAATAGGTTCACGGAAATATGGATGGTGCGGGCCTGAATTTCAGGCGCGTGCCATCTTCCCCATTTTGGGAAAAAGTAATTATGTTGTTGATAGGTGCAGAGATAGCGTGAAGACAGTTCGTTGTTCTGAGATTGAATTGTTGATAAGTATTTGAAGGACCGTTTTCAGATTTTTTTCTGAAGCGGTTTCTGGCGTATTGAGAACGGGTGTCTTTTTGGATGCCAAATATGAGGTTGTTCTACGGTGAAATGTCATATATTTCATGGGGTGCAGCAGGGTCAGATCAAGGCAAAGTGGCGAGGATAAAGCATGGCGACTTCCTATTCCAGTCGTAAAAAAGTTCGTAAAAATTTCGGTCGAATTAAAGAAGTGGCAGAAATGCCGAACCTGATCAAGGTTCAGAAAAGCTCATATGACCAGTTTTTACAAACAGATGTTCCAACAAGTGAACGCGTGAGCGACGGCTTGCAGGGTGTATTTAAATCTGTATTTCCAATTTCGGACTTTGCCGGGACGGCATCGCTGGAATTCGTCTCCTTTGAGCTGGAACCGCCAAAGTATGATACCGAGGAATGTCAGCAACGGGATATGACCTATGCGGCACCCCTTCGGGTGACCCTGCGTCTGATCGTGTTCGAGATTGACGAGGAAACAGAGGCGCGGTCTGTTCTGGACATCAAGGAACAGGACGTCTATATGGGCGACCTGCCGCTGATGACGGACCGGGGAACCTTTGTGGTTAACGGCACCGAACGGGTGATCGTGTCTCAGATGCATCGCTCACCGGGCGTATTTTTTGACCATGACAAGGGCAAGACCCATGTCTCCGGTAAATTCCTGTTTGCCGCCCGCATTATTCCTTATCGTGGCTCATGGCTTGATTTTGAATTTGATGCCAAAGACACCGTCTTTGTCCGCATCGATCGTCGCCGGAAGTTGCCGGTGACAACCCTGCTTTATGCTCTGGGCATGTCATCAGAGGAAATTCTGGACACTTTCTATGGCCGGGTGAAATATACCCGCAAGAAGGGTGGCTGGAGTGTGCCGTTTGATAATGAATCATGGCGCGGTGTTAAACCGACATTTGACCTTGTGGATGCGGCCAGCGGCGAAGTTGTGGCTGTGGCCGGTAAGAAAATCACCCCGCGCACGGCCAACAAGTTGGCCAAAGACGGCCTGAAAGACTTGCTGGTTCCTGATGAGGAATTGCATACCCGCTTTGCAGCGGCTGATGTGGTCAATGCTAAAACCGGTGAGATCTATATCGAAGCGGGGGAAGAAATTTCCGAGGAGCATTTGCAGAAGCTGACCGATGCCGGTTATAAATCTGTTGAAACCCTCGATATTGACCATGTTAAGGTTGGCCCTCATATCCGCAATACCCTGATGGGGGACAAGGTGGAAAACTGGGATATGGCCATGTCCGATATTTACCGGGTTATGCGTCCCGGTGAGCCACCAACAAAGGAAACAGCCGAGGCCTTGTTCCATGGTCTGTTCTTTGATCCTGAGCGCTATGACCTGAGTGCCGTGGGCCGGGTGAAAATGAATATGCGTCTTGATCTGGATGCGCCGGATGATTTGCGGGTTTTGCGTAAAGAAGATATTCTGGCGGTTCTAAAAAATCTTGTGAATCTGAAAGACGGCAAGGGCGTTGTGGATGATATTGACCATCTGGGCAATCGCCGGGTACGGTCCGTGGGTGAGCTCATGGAAAATCAATATCGCATCGGCCTGCTCCGTATGGAGCGTGCCATTCGTGAACGTATGAGCAGCATTGATATTGATACGGTGATGCCGCACGATCTGGTCAATGCCAAACCGGCAGTGGCGGCGGTCCGTGAATTTTTCGGCTCCTCTCAGCTCAGCCAGTTTATGGATCAGACAAACCCCTTGTCCGAAATTACCCATAAACGTCGTCTTTCGGCCCTGGGCCCTGGCGGTCTGACCCGCGAGCGTGCAGGCTTTGAGGTTCGTGACGTTCACACCACCCATTATGGGCGGATCTGTCCTATTGAAACACCGGAAGGGCCTAATATTGGTCTGATCAACTCCCTGTCCATCTTTGCCAAGGTCAATAAATACGGCTTTATCGAAGCCCCTTATCGCAAGGTTGAGAACAGCAAGGTTCTGGACGAAGTGGTTTATCTGTCGGCCATGGAAGAAGAAAAATACACCATTGCCCAGGCCAATACGGAATTGAACGAGGATGCGACCTTTGTTGAAGAACTGGTCGACTGCCGGGAGGCGGGAGAGCATCATCTGATCAAGCCGGAAAATATTACCCTGATGGATGTGTCCCCGAAACAGGTTGTTTCCGTGGCGGCAGCTCTTATTCCATTCCTGGAAAATGATGACGCCAACCGGGCGCTCATGGGCTCTAACATGCAACGTCAGGCCGTGCCGTTACTGAAAGCGGAATCGCCTTTTGTTGGGACTGGTATGGAACGGGTTGTGGCCCGCGATTCCGGGGCGTCCATTGTTGCCGACCGGGCCGGAATTATCGATCAGGTGGATGCCCGCCGTATCGTGATCCGGGTCAGCGAAGACGTGGAAGACGGCACCTCAGGCGTGGATATCTATACCCTGCGTAAATTCCAGCGTTCCAACCAGAATACCTGCATTAACCAGCGTCCGCTGGTCAAGGTGGGTGATATTGTGGGGCGCGGCGATGTGCTGGCCGATGGCCCGTCTACGGATATGGGCGAATTGGCTCTTGGCCGAAATGTGCTGGTGGCCTTCATGCCGTGGAATGGCTATAACTTTGAAGATAGTATCCTGATTTCCGAACGGATCGTGAAGGATGACGTCTTTACCTCTATCCATATTGAAGAATTACAGGTCATGGCCCGGGATACCAAGCTTGGCCCTGAGGACATTACCCGTGATATTCCCAATGTGGGCGAAGAAGGCCTGAAAAATCTTGATGAAGCCGGTATCGTTTATATCGGTGCCGAGGTTCATCCGGGTGATATTCTGGTGGGTAAGATCACACCAAAAGGCGAAAGCCCCATGACACCGGAAGAAAAACTTCTGCGCGCCATCTTTGGTGAGAAGGCGGCGGACGTACGCGATACCTCCATGCGTCTGTCACCGGGTGTTGCCGGGACTGTGGTTGAGGTTCGGGTCTTTAACCGTTACGGCATTGATAAGGACGAACGGTCCATCGCCATCGAACGCGAAGAGATTGAACGGCTCAGCAAGGACCGTGAAGACGAGCAGGCCATTCTGGACCGCAGCATCTATACCCGGCTGAAACCATTGCTCTTGGGCAATGTGGTGGCCAAGGGGCCAAATGATGTGGCCAAGGGTGATAAAATTACGGATGAACTTCTGGATGATGTGGCCAAGGGTCTTTGGTGGCAGATTGCCGTTGATGATGAAAAGGTCATGGAAAAAATTGATATTCTGCATCAAAAATTCCAGGAAGACCGTGACCGGCTTCGGGCCCGTTTTGAGGAAAAGATTGAAAAACTGCAACGCGGTGATGAGCTTCTCCCGGGTGTCCTGAAAATGGTCAAGGTTTTTGTCGCGGTGAAGCGTAAGCTGCAACCGGGTGATAAGATGGCCGGACGTCATGGTAACAAGGGGGTTATTTCCCGCATCATGCCGCAAGAAGACATGCCGTTCCTTGAGGATGGCACGCCGGTTGACATCGTGCTGAACCCGCTTGGGGTGCCGTCACGGATGAATGTGGGACAGATTCTTGAAACCCACCTTGGCTGGGCTTCGCGCTCGCTGGGGGTACAGGTTTCTGAGATGCTGGATAATTTCCAGATGGAGCAAGCTGAAAAGGCTGAAGCCCTGCGGGATAAATTTAAAAAGGTTTATTCCAAGGATCAGTATGAAGCTGAGGTTGCGCCGCTGAATGATGAAGACCTTGTTGAAATGTCCGGTAACCTGCGCAATGGTATTCCCATGGCGACACCGGTGTTTGACGGGGCCAACGAAGCCAATATCTGCGACATGCTGGAAATGGCTGGTGTGGATAAATCTGGTCAGGTTGACCTCTATGATGGCCGGACCGGTGAGAAGTTTGACCGTAAAGTGACGGTGGGCTACATCTATATGCTGAAACTTCACCATCTGGTTGATGACAAGATCCACGCCCGTTCCATTGGCCCATACTCGTTGGTGACACAGCAACCACTGGGCGGTAAAGCCCAGTTTGGTGGCCAGAGATTTGGTGAGATGGAGGTCTGGGCATTGCAGGCGTACGGGGCGGCCTATACCCTGCAGGAAATGCTGACCGTCAAGTCCGATGATGTGAATGGCCGAACCAAGGTTTACGAGGCCATCGTTCGCGGAGATGACAGCTTTGAGGCCGGGATACCGGAATCCTTTAACGTGTTGGTCAAGGAAATGAAATCCTTGTGCCTGAATGTTGAACTTTTGAATACCGCCGACTAGACCGGACCTGAACAGGAGACATAGGCTATGCGCCAGGAAGTTATGAATTTCTTCAACCCGGTTTCAAAACCGGAGACATTTGATACCATCAAGATTACGATCGCCAGTGCGGAGCATATCCGGTCATGGTCTTTTGGGGAGATCAAGAAGCCGGAAACCATCAATTACCGGACCTTTAAACCGGAAAAAGACGGCCTGTTCTGTGCCCGTATTTTTGGGCCCATGAAGGACTATGAATGTCTGTGCGGCAAATACAAGCGCATGAAATATCGCGGGATTACCTGTGAAAAATGCGGTGTGGAAGTCACGCTCAGCAAAGTGCGCCGGGACCGCATGGGTCATATCGACCTTGCCGCTCCAGTGGCTCATATCTGGTTCCTGAAATCCCTGCCTAGCCGTATTGGCCTGGTGCTGGATATGACGCTCAAGGATCTGGAAC
>DRKK01000079.1 GCA_011051815.1 Sphingomonadales bacterium
GAGATTGGTGATCGAGCCCAGTTCTTTTTCCCGGACAACGCCGAGGGCGGTTAACATGGTTGAAAACATATACATCAGCAACATGATCACCCCCGGGGAGATGGCATAAACGCTCAGGAAGGCCTGATTATAGCGGAAACGGGTTTCTATTCTGGCCGGGGGAGCGGCTTCCCGGCCGCTTTCCTGCCGGGCAAATGCAGCCAGATAATTTGCCAGAACCCCTTGCACATACCCCCGTGAGGTTTCAGCCTGAAAGGTTACGGCCCCGTCAAACCAGACCCCCACATCCGGCGTTCGGTCGGATAAGAGATCCCGGCCAAAATCCGGCGGGATAATCAGGACGAATTTTAATTCTCCGGATTTTAGGCGCCGATCAAGTTCGCTGCGGGTGGAAACCGGGTGTTTCAGATCGAAATAGCGGGAGCTGGAGAAATTTTCAAGAAAGCTGTGGCTCTCTCTGGACTGGTCCTGATCAAGTACCGCATAATCCAGCTTTTCCACATCAAAGGAAATACCGTTTGCCATGGCAATGGCCAGAATAATCGGGCCGAGAAGGGCAAAGATAATGCGGATAGGGTCGCGGATCAGCTCCATGGCCTCACGGCGGGTGAAGGCCCACACACGCCGGGGGTCAAATAAGCGCACTTGTGATGGGCTTTCTGTTGCTTTTCCGTCATAGACGTTTTCAGGAGCTGTCTCTATTTCCGGCCCATCAGTGGCATCTGCCCCGGCGGCTTCTTCCAGATACTCAATGAAGGCCTCTTCCAGCGTTGCCGCCCCCCGTGACTTGCGCAAGGCTTCCGGCTTGTCCATGGCCAGTATTTTACCCGCATGCATCAGGGAAATGCGGTCACAGCGTTCCGCTTCATTGATGAAATGGGTCGAGATAAAAATGGTCACGCCGTCGTCCCGGGAAAGCCCGATCAGCAGACGCCAGAAGTCATCCCGGGCGATGGGGTCAACCCCGGAGGTCGGCTCATCAAGGATGAGCATTTCCGGTGCGTGAATGACCGCCACGGCCAGTTGCAGGCGTTGACGGACTCCAAGGGGCAGCCCCTCGGGCAACTCATCAGCCACCTCATCAAGGCCGAAACGGGTTAGCATTTCCTGTATGCGGCCGGGTATTTCTGATTTTAGAATATCAAATAGATTGGCATGGAGGTCCAGATTCTGCCGGACGCTAAGCTCACCATAGAGGGAGAAGGATTGCGACATATAGCCCACCCGGCGGCGGGTTTCCATATCATTGGCATCAACCGGTTTGCCGAATAGACGGGCGGTGCCTTCGCTGGGGGGTAACAGGCCGGTCAGCATTTTCATGGTCGTGGTTTTGCCACAGCCGTTTGAGCCCAGAAAACCGAAAATCTCGCCGCGCTCAATGCTGACGGTCACATGGTCAACGGCGGTAAAATCACCAAAGTGCATGGTCAGGTCGGTGGCTTCAATGGCCGCAAGACCATCGACGTTCTTTCGGGGCGGTAATTTGACTGCTGTATGACCAGCACGTTTGTCCTCGGGCAGTAAGGAAATGAAGGCATCCTCCAGCGTGTTCTGACCGGTTTTTGTCTTCAGGGCCTTGGGGGTTCCGGTGGCCATAACCTGTCCGTCGTCCATGGCAATAAGATGATCAAACCGTTCGGCTTCCTCCATATAAGCGGTTGCGGTGACAACGCTCATATGTGATCTGCGGCCCCGGATACGGTCAATCAATTCCCAGAATTGACGCCGTGACAGGGGGTCAACGCCGGTTGTTGGTTCATCCAGTATCAACAGGTCCGGGTCGTGAATAAGGGAACAGCATAAGGACAGCTTTTGTTTCATGCCGCCGGACAGTTTGCCTGCCGGACGATTGGCAAAGGGATGAAGGTCTGTGCTGTGTAACAGATCATTAATACGCCATTCCCGTTCCGCGGCTGATTGCCCGAATAAGCGGCCGAAAAAATCCACATTTTCATAAACGGTGAGAGTCGGATACAGGTTATGGCCTAGGCCTTGTGGCATATAGGCAATGCGGGTGCAGATGCGGCTGCGGTGGCTTTGCACGGCTATATCACCATCAAGAACGGTGACTTGTCCCACCTGTATTTTGCGCACACCGGCAATCAGGCCAAGTAATGTGGACTTGCCCACACCGTCCGGGCCAATCAGCCCGACCATCCGGCCTGCCGGGATATGAAGTGATACCTCATCAAGGGCCGCCGTATCACCGTAATAATGGCTGACCGATGTAAGCCGGGCAACCGCTGGTCCGGGTTCAGTCATCCTCTGGGCTTTCAACCTTGGGCAAATTTACCGCAAGGTAATCAGGCCATTGGGCATCTGGCGTAATCTTCACATAGGCAACACCGGTGACCCCGGCCTTTACCCTTTTGGCATAGCGTTTGAGGACATCATGAGGCAGGCGCAGTTTTACCCGGAACATGAGTTTTTCGCGCTCGCTTTTGGTTTCCACATATTTTGGGGTGAATTGTGCGTCCGAGGCCACGAAAGACACCGTGGCCGGTATGACATAACGGGTTTCTGTATCGGGCAGAATCCGGGCCTCTGCACCGATTTCCAGCGCGGCCACATCGTTGATCGGCAGGAATATGGTCATATAAACATCTGTAAGGTCAAGGAGCGTGAGAACCCGACCTCCGGCGCCCAGAACTTCGCCGGGTTGAACCAGACGATATTGAACCCGGCCACTATGGGGGGCCTTCAGGGTATAATCTTTCAAATTTTCCTTTAAGCGGTCAGCGCGCGCGACGGCGGCCGTGATGGCGGCTTTGGCGCGGGCTATTCCGGCATTGGCTGATTTGATCGCGGCCTCGGCCGTGTTTTTGACCGCAAGACGCTGTTGAACTTTTTCCGTGGGGGTATAGCCTTTTTCCCCGAGTGCGCGGGAGCGTTCATATTCCTGCGTTGCCAGGGTAAGCTCACTTTTTCTTTGGGCAAGAAGGGCTTTTGACTGGCCCAGCTGTTGTTCACTTTCCCGGATGGCGGCTTCGGCTTCCTGAAGCTGTGCTTCAAGTTCAGCCGTGTCCATAATGACCAGAATCTGCCCGGCTTTCACATTGTCGCCTTCATCAACCAATACCTGTTTGATCCTGCCGGGAAATTTGGTGGCAATATCCGTCCGTTCGGCCTCAAGACGTCCGTTGGATTTGGCAAAGCCCGGCGGCACATCAAGGGGTCTGAGTTTCTGCCAAGCGAAATACCCCCCACCGATGAGTATCACCACCAAAAGAATAAAACCTGCTTTCCCCCGGGGGAAATTCTTTTCTGCGGTCATCGTTACGTCTCCTTTTTTACACCCTTATCAGTCTTAACACCGTATAGGCCTTGACTTATCAATAGATAGTAATTAATTACTATCATATCAAGGACTGCTTTGGAAGAAAAGAAATCATAGCTCAATTCTGCTAAAGGTAAAACAATGATCTTTAAAATAACATCTAGACCCCGTTGGGGTATTTTTGGCGCTCTAATCGCAATTCTTTTTGGAATATTGACCCTCTATTCCGGTGGGGTGGTATTATTCTTTGATGGCCCGGCACGGGTGGCGGCGGGGAATTACGTTCCCTTTGTTCTTTGGTTTAATTTTCTGGCTGGCTTTGCCTATATCATTGCAGGGGCCGGTCTTTTCCTCTGGCGAATATGGGCAATAAAATTATCCATATTTATTGCAGCGGCGACCCTGTTGACCTTTCTGGCTTTTGGCCTTCATATAATGGCTGGCGGGGACTATGAAACACGTACGATCGGGGCCATGAGTTTAAGGAGTGTGGTCTGGATGATTATCGCTTATTATGGATGGAAAGAATGCAATAGCCCTTTGAAAGATCGGACAGAAATATGACCCGGGATAGAGAGAGTGATGACCTTGCCCAAAGGGTGCAACGGCTGGTGGAAAGTGAAACATACCGGCTGGCACCCAATGATCCGGATTTCCTTGAGCATGATGATTTGCGGGCGGTGCGGCTTCAACTGGAATATTTAAAACCGGAATGGACCCTGCGCCAACAGGGCATTCGGTCAACGGTTATTGTCTTTGGCAGCGCCCGCTTGCAAGGGGCCGAAGACCTTGAACGGGACATAACCGTCGTGCAACAGGAACTGGAAAATTCATCAGATAAAGAGCCTTTGGCCCTTAAGCTAAGAACCCTCAAGGCTCGTCGGAAATATGTGAAATATTATGATGAGGCCCGTAAATTCTCAACCATCGTGTCCCAGAAATTTGAAGAAGAAGGC
>DRKK01000080.1 GCA_011051815.1 Sphingomonadales bacterium
CGAGGACCGCAGCAAATTATGGCAGGCCCGCCATGATGGTTTCCTGTCCCTGCGTGCCGCCTATCCGGGCAAAGATTTTTGGGTCACGGATGTTTGCGTCCCCATATCACAGCTGGCTGAATGTATCCGCCAGACCCGTGCGGACATTCAGAAGGCCAAGATGGTCGCCCCCCTTGTGGGCCATGTGGGGGACGGAAATTTCCATCTGACCATCCCCTATGACAAGGAAAGCCCGCAGGAAGTAGAGGCCATTGAGCAGCTCAATGACCGGCTGGTAAAGCGCGCCCTTGCCATGGGCGGCACCTCAACCGGGGAGCATGGTATCGGCCTTGGTAAAAAGAAATATATGATGCAGGAACATGGTCCGGCACTGGACTATATGAAGATGGTAAAGCGGGCTCTTGATCCGAAAAATATCCTGAACCCCGGCAAAATTTTTGATTTGTGAGTGAGATGATGACCTGTAAAAGTGAACAGGAATGGCAGGATGCACTAGATGATGACAGTTATCAGGTGGCCCGGTGCGGCGGCACGGAACGGGCCTTTACCGGTAAATACTGGAATCACAAGGAAGACGGCATTTATAACTGCGTCTGCTGTGATGCCCCGTTATTTTCATCGGATACAAAATATGACAGCGGCAGCGGCTGGCCCAGTTTTTATGAGGTGATTGCGGCGGATAATATCACCATCAAGCGTGATGACAGCCTTGGCATGGTTCGGGAAGAAGTGATTTGTCGGAATTGTGATGCGCATCTGGGCCATCGGTTCCCAGACGGGCCACAGCCTACGGGCCAGCGTTATTGCATCAATTCGGCTTCTTTGAAATTTACCGCTTGATATTCACCAGCATCCGCTGACAAAGGCTGATAAATAATGCTTTTTCTTCCGGGGTAAAATCGGATGTGAGGTGATCCTGGTGCTGCAGGATAATCGGGAAAATATCCTGAAACAGCCTTTCCCCCACCGCCGTCAGCGCGATATGCATGATCCTGTTATCTTCTTTTTTCGGACGTCGGCGGACGAGCTTTTCCATAACCAACTTGTCAATAATCTGGCTTGTGCCGGGCTGGGTCAGAGACGTCAGACGGGCCAGCTCGCCAATATTAACCCCGCCGCAAAAATGCAGAACCGCAATGATCCTCCAGCGGGGTAAATTGATATTATAGGGCTTTAAATCACGGACAATTTCCCCATTCAATTCCGTGGTGAGCCGGCGGAACAGATAAGGAATAAACTCAAGTAACGGCGTTTCCCGATGCGATGACATGGCTAAAATCATTACATCATTTGTTTTTGCAAATCAATGAGGTAATCAATATCGTCCTCCGTGTTGAAGAAATGGGTACAGACCCGTAAATTACCCACTCCGCCCAAGGCGCGCATGGAAATCTTGATGGGCCGCATACATCGTCCTGGGGCAGAGGTACGCTGGAAAAAGGCTGTATCCTTGTCATAATCCCCGGTGGTATAGGTAATCAGACCATGGCGTTTCTTAGGATCTGTCGGGCTGGTGACCCGGCAGCCGATGTCTTGCAAACGGTCAATGGCATAGGTGCCCAAACGCCGCACCCGCTGTTCCACATTATGGATGCCAATTTTTTCATAGAATTTCAGGGTCGCGTTCCAGCCAAATAAGGCCGGGCCAATGGTCACATCCTGCGAAAATTGATTGGCATTATTCACCGGTGGATAATCCCAGCTTTTCAACGTGTCATGGTCCTTGTCGGCAAAGGGAATACCGCCCGGAATATCGGCCCAGATATAATTACGGAAACGGGCATCAATGCGGTCCATGACCTCGCGCTTGATATAGAAAAATCCGGCCCCCTCCGGCCCGCATTGCCATTTATAGGCCCCGGTGACCATCATATCCACATCATCATGTTTCACATCAATATTGATCGCGCCAAAAGCCTGTATGGCATCATCCAAGACCAGGGCCCCCTTGGCATGGGCGATGCGGCAGACCTCTTTCACATCATAGGTGAAACCGCAAAAAGCCGTGGTCCGGTCGATAATGACAAGCTTGGTATTGTCATCAATCACTTTTTCCATATCCTCCATGAGGATCTCACCGCCCACATTGCGGACCATGCGCAGCTCAACCCCGTAACGCTTGCTGATGTCCTGCATGATATAGATGAAAGACGGATAGCCAAGGTCGGTAAAGACCACATTGTCCCCCGCTTCCCAATCCATCATATTATACAGGATTAAATTGGCCATAATGCTGGGCCGGTAACTGTTGGTGACCTCATCCTTATGGGCGTTGATCATGCGCGCCGCACGGGTGATACATTCATCCCAGCTGGCAATGAGAAACGGGTGAGACGCCACATCGGCCACCGGAATATCCTCCATCCGTCCGGCCTCGACAAAATCATAAAATTCCCGGGCCGCCTTCAGCCAGTAATTGCCCGGTATCATCTGATCCCCGGCATTCAGATAGACCCAGTGATCGAGCATTTTAAACTCGGCCCGAATGTCCTCAATATGGTCGTCAATATAATTTCCTGTCATGATATGGTTTCTTTTCTATGATATCTCATATAATAAATTATAAAAAAGAAGTGACCTGCTGTCAAGGGTGACGGCATCGGATGAAAAATCTGTTTATCTGTTACGGATTAATTGCCATAGTTCCGGCAGGGCCTGTCGAACCCAGTAATATTGATATTTCAGGGTCAAGGCCCCCCAGCCATGGGCGCTATATTTGCGGGCGCTGGTCTCGAGTGCGGCCCCGACACAGCGCAGTTTGACCCCCGCCTGCCGGGCGTGCCAGACCAGCAAATGATCCTCGCCGTAAGCCACATCTTCGGGGAAGCGGCCAATGTGGTTAAAATTTTCAACGCTCAGGCAAAACCCCTGATCACCGAACGGCACCCCCAGAATTTCTGAGCGAAACCGCGCGCCCCATTCATTGAGCCCCATGCCGCGGGGGCCGTCATCCCGAAATTTCAGGTGGAAATAATGCAGGGCCGCGGGTGCAATTTTCAACGCTTCCGCCAGTGCATCTACCCCCCGTTGCGACAGGCGCGAATCCGCGTGAAGGAACCAGAGAAAATCACGGCTGGCGGCCTCTGCCCCCGCATTCTGCTGACTGGCGCGGCCCTGTTTTGCAATGATTTGTCGGATATGCGGCGCGCACGCCACTGGGTTGGTGCAGGAAACCAGAATGACCTCTGCCTCTGGGGCCAATGCGGCCAAATCCGCCAAGAGTGGGGCCAGCTGATCCTCATCGGGGCCGAGGGGGATAATGATGGAAACCGCCGCCAGCGTCATCGGGACAGGATATCCAGCAAGGCTTTGTTGTCGGAACTCAGGCTATCCCGGGGACTGAGCACTGCTGTTTCAAGGCTTTTCCGGCACCCGCAATCGGTTACGGCCATATCCCGCCCCAGAAATCCGCCCAACAGCCGTTTGGCCTTTTCCAGACTGGCGCCGTAGCGGGAGATAACCTGTTCAACGCTTACATGCTGTGCCGGGTCATCCAGCCAGCAATCATAATCGGTGACCACGGAAATGGTGCAATAGCATATCTGTGCCTCCCGGGCGAGGAAGGCTTCGGGCACATTGGTCATGCCCACAAGATCACATCCGGCGGCATTTTTCAGAAAGAAACTTTCCGCCCGTGTGCCAAGGCGCGGCCCGTCAACACAGCCATAGGTCACCCCTGTATGTAAGGGAATATCCAGAGCCTCTGCAGCATCCCCCAAGGCATTTGTTAATTGGGGGCAGGTGGGCTCAGCGGTGGATACATGGGCCGCCATACCCCTGCCGAAAAAGCTCTTGTCCCGCGCCCCTTTGACAAAGTCAAAATATTGATCGGGAATAGACAGGTCACCGGGCTTTAGCTCATGGCGCAGACTGCCCACCGCCGAAATACCGATCACGCGGGTCACGCCCAGTTTCTTCAAGGCCCAGATATTGGCCCGGTAATTGACCTCATGGGGCAGAAAATTATGGGATTTCCCGTGACGGGCCAGAAAGACAATCTTGCCCCCGCCCTCTCCGTAAGTCCCGATGGTAAAGGCCGCAGACGGCGCGCCAAAGGGCGTTTCAACGCTCTCTTCCGCAATAATATTCAGACCCGGCAGGTCATAAACTCCGGAACCACCAATAATGCCAAGCATCCCGA
>DRKK01000081.1 GCA_011051815.1 Sphingomonadales bacterium
AGAGATGGATGATCTGGCCTCGGCCACCTCTTCTAAAAGCACCAAGCTGATCCACGGCGGTCTGCGCTATCTTGAATATTATGAATTTATGCTGGTGCGCAAGGCCCTAAATGAGCGGGAAATATTGCTCAAGGCCGCGCCCCATATTGTCCAGCCGTTAAAATTCATCCTGCCCCATGAGGCCCACCTGCGGCCCAAATGGATGATCCGGCTGGGCCTGTTCCTTTATGATCATCTGGGCAAGCGGGAGAGGTTACCCGGATCAAAACAGATCCGGCTGGAGGGTAACGACCCGGACAACCCGCTCTATCCGCGCTTTACCGATGGCTTTACCTATTATGACTGCACCGTGGATGATTCACGGCTTGTGGTTCTGAATGCCCTCGGCGCAAAAGACCGGGGGGCCAGCATCCTGACTCGGACAAAATTTATTTCCGCCCGAAATGAAGGTGACCATTGGCGGGCAAAAATTGTGCCGGGACATGAGGTAACGGCCAAGGTTATCGTCAATGCCGCCGGGCCATGGGTAGTGGATATTATTAATGACGGCCTGTCCCTACCCGCCCAGAACCGCCTGCGTCTGGTCAAGGGCAGTCACATCATTGTACCAAAATTATTTGACGGCAAGGATGCCTATATCCTGCAAAATAAAGATGGCCGGATTATTTTTGCCATCCCCTATCGACGGGATTACACCCTGATCGGCACCACCGATGTGCCTTTCGAGGGCGACCCGACTTTGGTGCGTATTTCCACAGAAGAAATTGATTATCTGTGCCATCATATCAATGCTTATTTTAGGAAAACACTGACTCCGGATGATGTGATCTCTCATTATGCCGGGGTCAGACCGCTGTTCGATGATGCCACGGAAAAGGCCAGCGCGGTCACACGGGACTATGTTCTGGCCCTGCGCGAGGACGGCGGCGCGCCGTTACTGTCAATCTTTGGCGGCAAGATCACCACCTACCGCGAACTGGCGGAAGAAGCTCTCAATAAATTGTCCGGCCATCTGCCCCATATGGGCGTGAACTGGACCGCACAAGCAAGGCTGCCCGGTGGGGCTATTTCAGATATGGATGATTTTATTCAGGCCCAGCAGAGGCAATATCCGAACATTGAACCCGCGCTCATCACCCGCTATGCCCATCGTTACGGCACCCGTATGGATGTGATGCTGAAAGCATGGCGCAAGGATGCCCATCTCATCGGTCCCGGCCTTTATGATTATGAGGCCACATATCTGATCAATCAGGAATGGGCCACAACGCCCGAGGACATTCTCTGGCGGCGCACAAAGCTCGGCCTCACCTGGTCAGAAGATGATGTTCAAAGCCTTGAGGGTTGGCTAAAGTCTCACATATGAACGGCGCGGCCATCGGTGGCCATGGCGGCTTCGCGAACAGCTTCGGTTTCCGTGGGGTGGGCATGACAGGTATAGGCCAGATCCTCTGCCGTAATACCCTTTTCCACCGCCAGCGTTAATTCGGCGATCATATTGCCCGCATCGGCCCCGATGATATGCGCGCCCAGAACCTTGTCCGTTGCGGCACAGCTCAGGATTTTAACGAAACCGTCAGTCTGACGATTGGCCTTGGCCCGGCTGTTGGCGGTAAAGGGGAATTTACCGACCACATAGTCTGTACCCGCAGCCTTCAAGGCTTCTTCAGTCTTACCCACACTGGCCACTTCCGGCATGGTATAGATCACGCCCGGAATGGCGTCATAATTCACATGACCGGCAAAGCCCGCAATAATTTCGGCCACTGCCGTGCCTTCGTCCTCGGCCTTATGAGCCAGCATGGCCCCGCGCACCACATCACCAATGGCATAAATGCCCTTGATATTGGTTTGGAAATGATCGTCGATTTCTACCTGTCCGCGCTCTGTCATCTTGACCCCGGCATCTTCCAGCCCCAAGCCTTCTGTATAGGGTTTGCGGCCCACAGCCACCAGAACCACATCACATTTGATCTGTTCCGCGTCCCCGCCTGCCGCCGGTTCCACCGACACGCTAACGGACGCTTTGGTCTTTTTAACGGCGGTAACTTTTGATTTCAGCTTGAATGTAAAGCCCTGTTTCTTCAGGATGCGGGCAAAGGTCTTGCTGACCTCGCCGTCCATCTCAGGGGTAATCCGGTCCATGAATTCGACCACCGTCACCTCAGCGCCCAGACGTTTCCAGACCGACCCAAGTTCCAGCCCGATCACACCGCCGCCGATAACCACCATATGTTTTGGCACCTTAGGCAGGCTGAGCGCCCCGGTGGAGGAAATCACCTGTTTCTCATCAATATCTATGCCCGGCAGGCTGGCCACATCAGAGCCAGTGGCAATGACAATACTCTTGGCCGATAGCGCACGTTCGCCGCCCGCTGTCAGGTCAACCTTGACCGACCCCTGACCGGTAATTGTGCCGCGTCCTTCGATATAGTCCACCTTATTCTTTTTCAACAGGTAAGCAACACCGTCAGTCAGGCCCTTGACCGTGTCATCCTTGGACGTCATAAGTTCGCCAATATCAATGGAGACCTTGCCCGTTTTGATGCCGAATTTAGCCATGCCATGTTCGGCTTCCGCATAAAGTTCTGAGGCATGAAGCAACGCCTTTGACGGCATACAGCCCACATTCAGGCAGGTTCCGCCCAAAGCGCCGCGCATTTCAACGCAGGCCACGCTCAGACCCAGCTGCGCCGCCCGAATGGCACAGACATATCCGCCCGGTCCACCACCAATGATTACAACATCAAAATTATCAGACATAGTCTATCCTTTTCAGGTCTTAACCTTTGGCGCCGTTGCACCCTTAAAATAAATTTTATAAATCCAGTGTCAGCCGTTGGGGGTCTTCCAGACATTCTTTTACCCGTACCAGGAAGGTCACCGCACCCCGGCCATCCACCACCCGGTGATCATAGCTGAGCGACAGATACATCATGGGCCGGATCACCATCTGCCCCTGTTCAACCATGACCCGTTCCTTGATGGCATGCATGCCTAATATACCCGATTGGGGCGCATTCAAAATCGGCGAAGACAACAGAGAGCCAAAGATACCACCGTTGGAAATGGTAAAGGTGCCGCCCTGCATTTCATCCATGCTGAGCTTGCCATCACGAGCGCGGCCGCCAAGGCGGACAATCTCTTTTTCCACTTCGGAGAAACTGCGGTCCTGACAATCGCGCACCACCGGCACCACAAGCCCGGCAGGTGTGCTGGCCGCAACCCCGATATGGTAATAGTTTTTATAGACAATGGCATCATCACGGATTTCCGCATTAACCTCGGGAATTTCCTTCAATGCCTGAACGCAGGCCTTGACGAAAAAGGACATGAAGCCCAGTTTCGACCCATGTTTCTTTTCAAACATTTCCTTATATTGGGTACGCAGGGCGATCACCGCTGACATATCCACCTCATTATAGGTGGTCAGCATGGCCGCTGTATTCTGGGCATCCTTCAGACGCTTGGCAATGGTCCGGCGCAGGCGGGTCATAGGCACCACTTCTTCGCGTGGCAAGGCCTCTGCCCGAACCGCTGTGGCCGGAGCCGCCGCCGGGGCCGGGGCCGGTGCCGTTCCATGCTCCAGGAAATTCAGCACATCCGCCTTGGTCACAACACCATCCGGACCAGTGCCGACAATCTTGCTGAGGTCAACGGCCTTTTCCGCCGCTACCTTGGCGGCGGAAGCCCGTACACCCCCTGCTGGCGTAGCGGTTTTTTCGGCTGCCGGAGCCACTGGTGCAGCCTCGGCCTTTGGTGTGGTTGGCGTTGCCGGGGCATTGCCGTGGGCGGTTTCATCAATTTTAGCCAACAGCGCACCGACGCCGACCGTTTCGCCTTCCTCAGCGATGATTTCGGACAAGGCACCGCTGGCGGTGGCATTGACCTCCAATGCAACTTTATCGGTTTCAAGTTCACAAATGGGTTCATCAACGGCAACTGCGTCGCCTACGGATTTAAACCATTTGCCAACGGTGGCTTCAGTTACGGATTCACCCAGAACCGGAACATGGATTTCGATAGCCATTAGCCCTACTCCTTTAATCTTTTATCGTTAAGGCCTGATCAATCAGGTCTTGTTGTTGTTTTAAATGACGACTCATCTGTCCGGTTGCGGGTGATGCCGCCGCGGCCCGTCCGGCATATTTCGCCCGTATCGGAGCCATATCACAATCCCCGAGACTTTCCTCAATCAGAGGTTCGATGAAAGACCATGCGCCCATGTTTTTCGGTTCTTCCTGACACCAGACCACCACCTCTGCATTGGGGAAACGGGACAATTCCGTGACCACAGCCTCATGGGGGTAGGGATAAAGCTGTTCCACCCGCAGAATATAGGTATCGGCCTGTTCCCGCTTGTCTCTTTGTTCCAGAATGTCAAAATAGACCTTGCCGGAACAGAGGATCACCCGTTTGATGTCCTTGTCTTTTTTCAGTTTGATGCTGAATTCAGGATCACTTTGGGCCGTATCCCACAGCAGACGGTGAAATTCCGTATCCTCAGCCATTTCGGACAGTTTGGAGACCGCCATTTTGTGACGCAGTAAAGATTTCGGCGTCATCATAACCAGCGGTTTGCGGAATTTTCGTTTCATCTGACGGCGCAGGATATGGAAATAATTGGCTGGAGTGGTGCAATTAGCCACCTGCATATTATCCTCGGCGCAAAGCTGAAGATAGCGTTCAAGGCGGGCAGAGGAATGTTCCGGTCCCTGTCCCTCATAGCCATGGGGCAACAGGACAACAAGGCCGCTCATGCGCAACCATTTTGCCTCGCCGGAAGATATGAACTGATCAAAGATCATCTGGGCCCCGTTGGCAAAATCACCAAATTGGGCTTCCCATAATACCAAAGCGTCCGGTTCCGCCACCGTGTAGCCATATTCAAAGCCCAGCACGCCGACCTCGGACAAAGCACTGTCAATCACCTCAAAAGTGGCATAGGGGTCCGACCCGTCCGTGACATTTTTCAGAGGTGTATAACGGTCCTCTGTCTCCTGATCGATAAAGACGGAATGACGGTGGGAGAAGGTTCCCCGCTGGCTGTCCTGCCCGGAAAGCCGCACCCGGTGACCCTCACGGATCAGCGCGCCAAAGGCCAAAGCCTCTGCGGTTGCCCAATCAACACCTGTCCCCGTGTCAAGCATGGTGGCTTTGGCATCCAATATGCGTTTCAGGGTCCGGTGAACATTGAACCCGTCGGGTACTGTGGTCAACACCCGGCCAATATCCTGTAATTCATCAATATGAACCCCGGTCCCCGCAGAACGGCGCAGGTCTTCTGAATCCCGCTCGTAACCGGACCAGCGACCGGCAAACCAGTCGGCCTTGTCCACTTTGTATTTTTCCGCCGCCTTCATTTCCACATCAAGATAACTGACCACATCCTTGGCCATCTTGTCGGCCTGTTCCTGCGTGATCAGGCCCTCGCGGATCAGGCGTTCCGCATAAATCTTGCGGGTGGTTTTATGATTCTTGATCCGTTTGTACATCAGGGGCTGGGTGAAGGCAGGCTCGTCCCCTTCATTATGGCCAAAACGCCGATAACAGAACATATCCACCACCACATCAGACCTGAAACGCTGGCGAAATTCCGTGGCCATTTTCATCACATAGACCACCGCTTCCGGATCATCACCGTTCACATGGAACACAGGGGCCTGAACCGCTTTTGCCATGTCGGACGGATAGGGGGAGGAACGGGAATAATAGGGCGAGGTTGTAAAGCCGATCTGGTTATTGACAATCACGTGAATGGTGCCGCCAGTCTGATACCCTTTCAAACCACTGAGCGCGAAACATTCCGCCACCAGCCCCTGACCGGAAAAGGCCGCATCGCCGTGCATCAGCAAGGTCAGGACGCTATTGCCCGTGGTATCATGGCGCTGGGTCAGTTTGGCCCGGGTCTTGCCCAGAGCCACCGGGTCCACCGCCTCCAGATGGGACGGGTTCGGAGTCAGGGACAAATGAACATCATTACCATCAAAGGAACGGTCAGAAGACGCCCCAAGATGATATTTCACATCGCCGGAACCTTCCACATCATCGGGCTTGTAAGAACCGCCGTGAAATTCATGGAAGATGGCCCGGATTGGCTTGCTCATCACATTGGCCAGCACGTTGAGCCTTCCGCGGTGAGGCATGCCAATGACAATTTCTTCGACACCATTCTGTCCGCCGGTTTTGATAATGGCTTCCAGCGCCGGAATCAGCGATTCACCGCCATCAAGACCAAAGCGTTTGGTGCCAATATATTTCTTGGCCAAATACTGCTCAAAACCCTCGGCTTCGGCCAGCTTCTGGAGAATGGCCAGCTTACCCTGTTCGGTAAAATGGATTTCCTTGTCCCGGCCTTCGATGCGCGACTGAATCCACGCCTTTTCTTCCGGGTGATTGATATGCATAAATTCAACGCCGACGCTTGCGCAATAGGTGCGCTTAAGGATGGTCAATACTTCCCGCAGGGTCGCCACCTCAAGCCCCAGAACATTATCCAGAAAGATCGGGCGGTCCATGTCATCTTCACCAAAGCCATAAGTGGCCGGGTCAAGTTCCGTATGCAGGGGACGGTCTTCCAGTTCCAGCGGGTCAAGCCGGGCGTGGAGATGACCCCGCACCCGGTAAGTCCGGATTAACATCAGACAGCGAATAGTGTCCAGCGTCGCCGACCGTATTTCGCTTTCCGAGGCGCCGCCTTTTTTACGGGCGGGCGCACTGTCCATATAACCGGGATCAAGGGCGGAGAGATAATCATCCTCCGCCGATTTGACCTTATGATCCCAGTCAGGGCGCTCCCATGAGGCGGCGGGCTTGTCAACGCCCGCATCCAGCAAGGCTCTGGCATCTTCGGCCAGACCCTCAAAATAGGCCGCCCATGAGCTGTCCACCGATGTGGGGTCTTTGGTGTAACGGGCAAAAAGTTCTTCGACGAAAGCACCGCTGGACCCGTTTAGCAGACTTTCAGTTTCCAGATAAACATTCATATATCAGGCTCTTTTTGTTTATTGCACCCAGACCTTAGCGGATTAACCTTTCAAAACCCCTAACAGGGTTGTGCCAAGTTCCGCCGGCGATTCAGTGACCGTAATTCCGGCAGATTGCATCGCCTCGATCTTGTCCTCAGCACCGCCTTTGCCCCCGGAAACGATGGCGCCTGCATGGCCCATAGTCCGGCCGGGAGGGGCCGTACGTCCGGCAATAAAGCCGACAACAGGTTTCTTGATCTTGGAAGATTTCAGGAATTCCGCCGCGTCTTCTTCCGCAGAACCGCCAATTTCCCCGATCATGATAATGCTGTCCGTATCATCGTCGGCGAGGAAGCCTTCCAGCACATCAATAAAGTTGGTGCCATTGACCGGATCGCCGCCAATGCCAACGCAAGTGCTTTGGCCAAGACCCACCGCCGTTGTCTGGCCCACGGCCTCATAGGTGAGCGTACCGGAGCGGGACACAATCCCAACCCGGCCCGGATTATGAATATGGCCGGGCATGATGCCGATCTTACATTCGCCGGGGGTAATGACGCCCGGACAGTTCGGACCGACAAGACGGGTGTTAGAGCCTTGCAGAGCCCGTTTTACCTTAACCATATCCAACACCGGAATGCCCTCGGTAATACAAACCGCAAGTTCAATCCCCGCGTCAATGGCTTCGAGGATGGCATCCGCCGCAAAGGGGGGCGGCACGTAAATTACGGATGCATTCGCCCCGGTAACAGATACCGCCTCATCAACCGTGTTAAAAATCGGCAGGTCAAGGTGGGTTCTCCCGCCCTTGCCCGGTGTCACGCCACCAACCATTTTGGTGCCGTAAGCAATGGCTTGTTCAGAATGGAAAGTGCCTTGAGCGCCAGTAAAGCCCTGACAGATTACTTTTGTTTCGGAATTAATAAAGATTGACATCAGGAAGCCTCCTTCACAGCGTTAACGACCTTTGTCGCGGCGTCACCCATATCATCGGCAGAGATGATTGGCAGCCCGCTGTCAGCCATAATTTTTTTACCCAGTTCAACATTCGTCCCCTCAAGACGCACCACAAGCGGCACGGACAGGGAAACTTCTTTCGCCGCCGAGACAACGCCCTCGGCAATCACGTCACAGCGCATAATCCCGCCAAAGATATTCACCAGAATACCTTCCACGTTGCTGTCGCTGAGAATAATTTTAAAGGCTTCGGTAACCCGTTCCTTGGTCGCCCCGCCGCCCACATCAAGGAAGTTGGCCGGAGAGCCGCCTTTCAGCTTAATAATATCCATGGTCGCCATGGCAAGGCCCGCGCCATTGACCATACAGCCAATGCTGCCGTCCAGCTTGATATAGTTCAGCTCATGCTTGGCTGCTTCCAGTTCCATGGGGTCTTCTTCGCTGGGGTCACGCAATTCCACCACATCGGGGTGACGGAACAGGCTGTTGCCATCAAAACCCATTTTGGCGTCCAGCACGACGATCTCGTCATCTTCTGTAACCACCAGCGGGTTGATTTCCAGCATGGCGGCATCTTTGGCCATGAAGGTTTCATATAATGTCGCAATCACCTTGGCGGCCTTGCTGGCAACCTTGCCCTCAAGACCCAAACCAAAGGCCACTTTCCGACAATGAAAGCCGGACAGGCCGGAGGCCGGATCAATAGAGATGGTCACGATCTTTTCAGGGGTGGCTGCGGCCACTTCTTCAATATCCATGCCGCCCTCGGAAGAGGCCATGATGGCGACCCGGCTGGTGCCGCGATCCACCAGAATACTCACATAAAGCTCATTGGCGATGGCGCAACCGTCTTCGATATAAACCCGCTTGACTTCCTTGCCTTCGGGGCCGGTCTGATGGGTGACCAAGGTCATGCCGATCATTTCACCGGCAATTTTCTTTACCTCTTCAACAGATTTGACGACCTTGACGCCGCCGCCCTTACCGCGTCCTCCGGCGTGGATCTGGGCCTTGACAACCCAGACCGGGCCGCCAAGATCCTTGGCAATCTGTTCGGCCTCTTGCGCCGTATAGGCAACACCCCCGTTTAAAACCGGGGCACCGAACGTCTTTAACAGGCCTTTCGCCTGATATTCATGGATGTTCATTTGTTTCTACCTTTTATGTTTAGAGTCATAAAATTCATGCCAGAGAAGGATCAATGGCCTTAACCGCCTCAATCAATCCCTGTACCGCCGCAACAGAATGGTCAAATCCGGCCTTCTCGTCATCGTTCAGGCTGATTTCCACAATTTTCTCAACGCCGCCCGCACCGATCAATACCGGCACACCAACGTAAATTCCGTCAACGCCATATTCGCCGTTCAGCTCAACCGCGCAAGGCAACAGACGCCGCTTGTCCCGCAGATAAGATTCCGCCATGGAAATCGCCGCCGTGGCCGGGGCATAAAAAGCCGATCCAGTTTTCAGCAGGCCAACGATTTCCGCGCCGCCGTCCCGGGTACGCTGAATGATCTGTTCCAGTTTCTCATTGGTAATCCAGCCCATCTCCACAAGGTCAGGGATTGGAATACCGGCCACCGTGGAATAGCGCGCCAGCGGCACCATCGTATCGCCGTGACCCCCAAGGACAAAAGCATTGACGTCCTCAACGGAAACATTCAGCTCCTCTGCCAGAAACAGCTTGAAGCGGGCGCTGTCCAGAACCCCGGCCATGCCGACGACTTTGTTGGCGGGCAGTCCGGAGAATTGCTGTAAAGCCCAGACCATCACATCCAACGGATTTGTGATACATATAACAAAGGCATCCGGTGCATTATCACGGATGCCTTCACCAACGGCTTTCATTACTTTCAGGTTGATGCCTAGGAGGTCATCCCGGCTCATGCCCGGCTTGCGGGGGACACCAGCGGTGACGATCACCACATCGGCATCCTTGATGTCCGCATAGTCATTGGCCCCGCTCATGGCCGCATCATAGCCCTCAATAGTGGAGGACTGCGCCAGATCAAGGGCCTTGCCCTGCGGCAGGCCTTCTGCGATGTCGAAGATGACCACATCTCCCAATTCTTTAAGTCCTGCCAGATGGGCCAATGTGCCACCAATTTGACCGCCGCCAATAAGCGCAATCTTTTTACGTGCCATGATGTTTTCACTCCTGAATAAATTGTTTAGAATAAACGATGAAAATTCTGTTTTTTACATTAGGTTTACCGATCGGTACATAAACTGTCTTTTTTGCATCCTCTCTTTTGGATGTAGCGCGAAAATGCGGTCCGCGCAACAGTTTCTGTCACATTTTACCAGATAAACGCCATATTTTTTGCACTGCGAAAACCCGGTTAATATTATCCAACGGTTAATATGCCCTTTCCCTCAGTTAACCATAACGAAAAAGACGCTATACGGCAGACCCTAATATAACTTTAAGATTTTAAAAATAGATGCTTAGGGTCAGGACCTAAACCGCATGGCCCCGGGCCAAATAGTCCTGGCTTTGCATTTCGATCAGGCGTGATACGGTCCGCTGAAATTCGAAATGGCCATGACCCTCGGGGTATAGATCCGCCGGTGCCACCTCAGCACAGCAGAGAAAATTGACATTATTCTCGTATAACACATCAATGAAGGTCACAAAGCGTTTTGCCTCATTGCGCATTGACGGGCCAAGGCAGGGTATGCCGACCATAATCACCGTATGAAACTGCCAGGCGATCTCCAGATAATCCGCCGCACCCAGAGCCGCCCCGCAGAGTTTCTTAAAAGAAAATACCGCAACCCCCTTGTCTGCCACTGGCACATGAATCGTTCGTCCCTGTACGGTCAAATCCACAGGCCCCACTTTGGACCGGTCCGCGACCTCATGGTCGGTCATCTGCCAAAAGGCTTTCGATAAAGCCTTGGTCGCCGCTTCCCCCAAGGGATGGTAATAGACCTTGAGCCCCTTCATACGTTCCATGCGGTAATCGATAGGGCCGTTCAAGCTGACCACATCCAACTTTTCAGTAATCATATCGATGGTCGGCAGAAACAGCTCCCGGTTCAGGCCCCCCAGATACAGATCCGCAGGCGGGCGATTGGAGGTCAACACCATGACCACCCCCCGGTCCAGAAGGTGGCTGAACAGACGGCCAAGGATCATGGCGTCGGTCACGTCGGTAACCTGAAATTCATCAAAACACAGCAGCAGGCTGCTTTTTGAGATTTTATCGGCCAGCGGCGGGATTGGGTCATCCGCGTCGGTGCCGTGCATTTCTTTACGGGCCGCTGAACTCATGTACCGCCATTCATGCATGGCTTTATGAATTTCCAGCATGAAGCTATGGAAATGCACCCGCCTTTTGGCCGCAAGCGGCACCGCCGCGAAAAATAAATCCATAATCATGGACTTGCCCCGCCCCACATCGCCGTGCACATACAGGCCCCTGGGGAAAGTCACATTCTTACGGGATTTAAGCAGGCGGCTTAAAAGGCGCTTCTTGCCGCGCGGCTTTTCCTCATAGCCAATCAGCTCATAATAGAGACTTTGCAATTTCTCCATAATGGCCTGCTGATGACTATCAGGCCTCAGCTCGCCATCGGCCAACATGCGTTTGTATCGACTTAAAGGATCGGACAAAATAAATATTCACCAATTAATATATAAAAAAAACAGTCATAGGCATTAAAGCCCCTGAAATCCACCAATATCTATATTCACTTTTCCTCTGTTATACTATATTAGATAAAGAAGGTTTAAGGGAGGGGTTAAAATTATGAATAAATATGAAATAACACTCTATAATCAGGTCGTCCGTGATCTGGTCAAAGATAACAAAAGCCATCATCATTATGATTCCGGCTGGGCCGACCAAAGGTTCGTACAGATCGGTGCCCGGGATGAGGACGATGCCAGAAGGGCCATCCATCGGCGCTATCCCGAACAAAAGGGTTTTGTCATTGTGGATATTTCTGAAATACCGGGCTTTGAATAGGAAAGGTAATAAATTCTTCATATTTTTGGCTGATAACAAAAATATGGAGAATTCCCGACATTGCCACAAATATATCAGGGGCGGTTAACCATAACAATTGCAAATGAATCACGAATACAATACAAGCAATGTATTGGGAGTAGTATAATGTTAAAGATTTCTAAAATTCTTCTCACAGGTCTGTTCTTACTGACCTCATTTGCACATATGGCTTCAGCCGGCATTGTCCTGATCACCGACAGAACATCACTGGGCGGCACAGATTATTATGACTGGGCCTTGTTGGGCGGCACCGCAACGCCCATTCCAAGCGGCACGATCGTTACCTCAAATAATGGCCTTCAGGCAACCCTTTCCATCCCCAGCGGCGATATGATCAAAACGGATCAGCAGCCTTGGCTTGGAAATTTTTCAAATAACACGCCATTGTTATCAACCAATGGCAACAGCGGTCCTCTGACCGTTGATTTTAATGGCCTTGTCAGCGGAGCCGGGGCGCAAATCCAATGGGATGCTTACGGCGCCTTCACCGCCGAAATTAAAGCTTTTGACAACCTCGGTGGCCTTTTGGCCTCCTACTTCCTTGACGGCAGCAGCACCTCCGTCAGTAACAACTCGGCAATTTTCATTGGTCTTCTGAGCGACAGCCTGAATATCGCCATGTTGACCTTCAATGTGACCAACAGTCGGGGCTTTGTCATAAACCAGCTTGATGTGACCACGTCAACCCCGCAACAGCAACAACAGCCCCCCACACCGATCTTACAGGTTCCGGAACCCGGCATTTTTGTTCTTTTCAGCCTTGGTCTGTTGGCAATGGGAACATTGGTTAGACGCCGGGAAGTCTGAAAAAAGAGGGCCATTTTACTTTTCCATAATATTACCATACTATTCGATAATATCTGTATTGCCGCGCAATAAAAATTAGGGGCAAGACCATATGATTTTACGTAATTATTACAGCATTCCTACCCTGTCAGCCTTGCTCATTATCATCGGAATTTTTCTTTTGGCCGTGTCTCATAACAGGCCAATATACAATGACCCCCAAGAAGCCCAGCGGTTATTATCCATAAATTATGCAATAGTCCCAAACACGGAGAAAGATAATTTCACTCAGGATTGGTTCATAAAGATGGATAAACTTCGTACAGATAAATATCCACTTTTGGATATGGGTATAAATCTGATCACCACAGCAATCAGCCTTGTTATTTTATCTATTATATCGAAAGACTGGACATTCCAGGCATTTAAAAACCTAAAAACACCGCCCAAAAGGACCTATTTTATTCTCTTGGGAAGCGTTGGCTGGATTGGACTTCATATTGCAGAACTCCAAATGCTAACTATTGACTTTAAAAGGGGGGAATTTCCTTGGTGGGCCGGTAATACCCCCATTTTTAGGGGGCTTCAAAAATAGAACCATTTAAGCGGCTATGGGTAGCATAGCCAATTTCTGCATTGGCGTTATTCCGCCGATGGCCATGTTGGGCCGTTCATTGTTATATGTCCAGAGCCATTCTGTTGCGGCTTCCTGCACCTCCTCAATTGTTTTAAAGATATATTGGTTCAACCAGTCATATCTGACGGTCCGGTTATACCGCTCCACATAGGCGTTCTGTTGCGGGTTTCCTGGCTGAATGAACTGTAAGCCGATGCCCCGATCCTCGGCCCACCTGCCAAGCAAATGGCTGATATACTCAGGGCCGTTGTCGCAGCGTATGGCAAATGGTTTACCCCGCCATTCAATGATCCGGTCAAGTGCGCGAACAACACGACTTGCCGGTAAGGAAAAATCAACATCAATGCCCAGTCCTTGTCGATTATAGTCATCAATGACATTAAACAGCCTGATACTGCGGCCATCCGAGAGCTGATCATGCATAAAATCCATTGACCAGACCTCATTGATGTTTTGTAGCACAGCCAAAGGCTCTGGCTTATCCCTGTACAAGCGTCTTTTTGGCTTGATCCGAAGATTGAGCTCCAACTCACGGTAAATTCTGTAGACACGCTTGTGATTCCATTTGAAGCCCTTCACATTGCGCAAATATAAAAAACAAAGCTGAAAACCCCAATTACGCTGACGACTGGTTAAACCCAGAAGCCAATCTGCAATCAGCGCATTCTCATCACTCAGTTTGGGCTGATAGCGATAGCATGTCTCACTGATCAGGAAGACATGACACGCTGCTCGGATACTCAGCCGCCCCGCGCCAACAGCACCCTTTGCCATCACGCGACGCAGAGACGGCTTTACCACTTTTTTGCCATGGCTTCCTTGATGACATCATTCTGTAACTGGACATCAGCATACATCTTCTTCAGACGGGCATTCTCGGCCTCCAGTTCCTTCATGCGGGCCATAAGGGAAGCATCCATCCCGCCATACTTGGCTCGCCATTTATAGAATGACGCATTGCTCATGCCGTGTTCACGGCAAAGTTCCGGCACTGGCGTGCCAGCTTCCGCTTGGTTTAAAATACTGATAATCTGACTGTCTGAATAGCGTGACTTTTTCATGTAAAATCTCCTGTTTTATAATTACGAGAAAATTCTACTTCTGAGTACCTTTATTTAACGGGGGTATTACCGGCCGATTCAATGGCTATTCCAGTGGTTTCAATTTATATAAGCCTGATTATTACGCTTCCCATTGAGTTATAAAACCCAATATTTCTGAGCGCTTGTACAACACAAATTTGTTCTCTTTAAAATAGTTGAGTATTTTGTTATTCTCAGCTATTGCCGGAGTATAAATGATAAGACTTCCTTTTTTATCATTAATAATACTTTCAGGGATGTGTTTGGTGTTGTCAGTATAGCTAATATGTGCACCTTCGCTAATCAGTGATTGTGTTAATTGGGTTTCGGTTCTGTCGTATCCATATACCGCTTTTTGTTTATACATAAAAAAGCGAGCAAGAGCACTCATTCCGATGCCCCCGATTCCGATGAAAAATATACTATGTATTTTATTAAAATTCACCTATTTTATTGATTTTTTTATATGATTTAATGTTAAACGTTTAAATGTTTGCTAACAGG
>DRKK01000082.1 GCA_011051815.1 Sphingomonadales bacterium
CTGACCATATTGTTGTAAATATCGGGTGATTACAGACAAAGCCTCATCAGCGGACCGGCTTTGCTCTAACGCCAAACGCACCAGATCCATACCCAGCAAGGCCGAAGACCGGCGATTGATTAAGCGGGTAAAGACGGCTTCATTACCAATGGCGACACCATATTCATTGACCCCCATTTCTGCACCCCACATCCAGTGAGGCCGGGACAGCCAACCGGCATATCTGGTGGCGGGAATATCAACGTCCACATAGGTCGTTTTCAACAGCCCCTTCACATGCCGCGTATCATGCCATTCAACCAATTGTACTTCATCGGGATCCCGGTCACTGTTTTTAGCAAACCAGCAACCTTCATCATTCACGAGCATCATAGTATCGCACATAAAATATCCCCTTTGAGAATATCTTACGCGATTTCATGTTCCGTTTACCAGTATAATGTTGACAGTGCATATATATTTGGTATGTTATCACTGTAAACATATAAGCAGATTCTATATTAAAGCCAGAATTCGTACCCGTAATGAGACCATAATGACAGAAAACGATATACATCAAAAAGCCCACCTCAGCAAGACGTCTGAAGCTCTGAACAACAAGGGCAAATCAGCCTCCTTCTGGGGCCGAAACAGCCTGCGGTTTATCCTGATGGCCGTCATCATCATTGCCGTGTCCGGGACTATGTTTTTTATCAAGTCATCTGCACGCGCCAGCCTGAACAGGGATCAGGAAGCGCTGACCCACGCCATCACGGTCAACACAACCACCCTTCAGGCAGAAAATCATTATCAGGTAAAACAGAAATATTCCGGCAGTATCACGGCGGGGCGGGAAAGCGACCACGGCTTTGACCGGGCCGGTCTGTTGGCTGACGTTATGGTGGACGAGGGGGATCAAGTACACAAGGGTGACATTCTGGCCCGTCTTGATATGCGTCGGCTGAACGCCAGAGAGCAGGAACTCAACGCCGATCTTGCTCAGGCAGAGGCCCTGAACCGGGAAGCCATCGCCCGCCTTGACCGGGCCGAAGCAACCTTTGGCCGTTACCGGGTTCTGGTAAAAAAGAAGCATATCTCCGAAGAAAAATTTGATCAGGTTAAATTTGACCTGATCGCCCTCAAAGCCCGGAAAGTCGCCACTGCTGCCGCCGTTTCAAAATCACGAGCGGCTTTGAAAAGCCTGAAAATAGACCGGGATATGGCCACGCTGACGGCGCGGTTTGATGGCAGCATCACCCGCCGTTATCTGGATGAAGGCACCGCCATCGCCGCCGGGACCCCGGTTGTGCGCCTCATAGAGGATAAAAAGCTGGAAATTCATGTGGGGCTTCCGGCGGCAACGGCCTCTTCTCTGACCCCGGGCGAGCTTCATATGTTCCGTTATCAGGGCCGCAAGGTTATGGCAAAATTACGGTCTGTGCTGCGCAATGTTGACCAGTCCACCCGCACTGTGACCGCCATTTTTGACGTTCGGGACGGCGGCGAGAATATGCGCGCCGGTGATCTGGCCCAATTTTCCATCCTGAGCGATATAGAGCAGCCCGGATATTGGTTGCCCACCGGGGCATTGGCTGAAAGCCGCCGGGGGTTATGGAGCGTCTATAGCCTGAAACCCTATGAGGGCAAGGCGGAATATGCCACCCTGTCCCGGCAGGAATTGCAGGTAATTTATACGGACGGTGAGCGGGTATATGTTCAGGGCACTTTACAGAACGGCGACCGGGTAGTGACGCAGGGCATCCACCGGCTTGTGCCCGGACAATTGGTCCGCCTGTCCAAAGATGACCCCAGAGATAACTCCAGAGATAGCCAATGATGTGGAGTAATCTTTTCTTTCGAAATCGCCGTCTGACGGCGCTGGTCATTGGCCTGATCATTGTGGCCGGATTTTCCGCCATTGGATCATTACCCCGGCAGGAAGACCCCAGCCTGACCCATCGCTTTGATTCCGCCAACACCCCCTTCCCCGGCGCCAGTGCCGAACGGGTTGAGGCTCTGGTCACAGAGAAGATCGAGGCGCATTTAAGTGAAATTGACGAGATCAAACGGCTCAGAAGCACCTCACGCACCGGCATGTCTAGCGTGGCCATTCAGCTGGAAGACTGGGTCAAAAAGAGCGAGGTGGACAATATCTGGTCTCAGGTCCGCGACAAGCTGAAAGATGCCCAGCAGGATTTGCCGGAAGGGGCCGGGATACCCTATATCCTTGACCGGAAATCAGCTGTTTTCACCTATATGGTCGGCCTGACTTGGCAGCTGCCCACAGAACCGCAAGTGGATATTCTGGGCCGATTTGCCAAAGAGCTTGAACGGATCATATCACCCCTGCCCGGCACCGAAGAAACCGACGTTTTTGGCGAGCTTGACGAAGAATTTATTGTCACCATTGACCCGGATGCCCTGGCCTCTGTCGGTCTGACCGTCCGGGATGTTTCCGACGCTATCGCCCGCACAGATTCCAAAGTCCCCGCCGGACAGTTTCGGGGCCGGAAACATGACCTGGTTCTGGAAGTGGGCGGCGAGCTTAAATCCGAAGACCGTATTCGCAATATCCCGCTAAAACAAACCACAAACGGGCGTTTCCTGAGGGTCAGTGACGTGGCGAAGGTGCGCAAGGGCTTTCGCAATCCGCCGTTAAGCATGGCTCTGCTCAATGGACAGCGCGGTATCATCGTCGGGGCCAAAGCCAATGACACCGTCCGGGTTGATCATTGGGTAACAGGGTTAAATTCAGAATTGAACCGATTCCGCAAAACCCTGCCCGAGGGCATCAAGGCCGAGGTGATATTCAATCAGGATGTCTATTCCACCCAGCGCCTGTCCACATTGGTGGGTAATATTTTTCTGGGCGCGGGTATTATCATCCTGATCATGGTTTTAATGATGGGCTGGCGATCCGCCATTCTGGTGGCCACCGCCCTGCCCCTGACCGTACTTGTGGTTATGGCCAGCTTCCACTTCATGGATATTCCCCTGCATCAGATGTCCATCACCGGCCTGATCATCGCCCTTGGCCTGTTGATTGACAATGCCATTGTTGCCGTAGATGAATATCGCAAATGCCGCCGCCAAGGCAATGATGTGCCCACCGCCA
>DRKK01000083.1 GCA_011051815.1 Sphingomonadales bacterium
AAATCAGGCAAGACCTGAATGAAAATTTCTTTCCGGACTGGGAAAAGAAATTTCGTCATGTTGACCATACGTTCGGTGGCGGCGCAGAGGGACAGCAGGAATTTATGAATTCCCTGATCACAAATTTCGCTTTTGGTCTTTTGATTATCTATATCCTGTTTGCCATTGCTTTCCGGTCCTATTTCAAGCCGTTCATTATCTTTACCGCTCTGCCCTTTGGCTATATGGGCGCGGTTCTGGGGCATTTATTTCTGGGCATGGACATCAGTATCTTCTCCATCATGGGCATTGCGGCGGCTATGGGGGTTGTGATTAATGACAATCTTGTGCTGGTGGATTATATCTGTAGCCTGCGGGATAAGGGTTATGATGTGATACAGGCCATCGAAATATCTGCCGAGGAACGCTTCCGGCCCATATTCCTGACCTCTTTCACCACCTTTATCGGATTGCTTCCTCTGATGACGGAGACCAGCGTTCAGGCCCAGTTCCTGATCCCGACGGTGGTGTCCCTGTCTTTCGGGGTGTTGTTTGCCACGGCGGTGACCCTTATTCTGGTGCCTATTCTATATATTCTGATGTCTCGGGCGCGGGACTGGATTTATAACTTTCTTGGCTGGGAATTGAAGGAGACACTCCCCACTCCCGCCGAATGATTATTTACCGTAAACGATCAGCTTGAGCCGCTGTCCCGCCCGGAGCTTGCTTTGAGGATTAAGGCCGTTAAGGACCAGAAACCGGTCCCGCTGATGATCTTCATAGGCCATATGGCGGGACAGGCTGGCGATGGTATCGCCGCGCTGAACCGTAACCACCCGGATGATCCTGCCCTTGATTTTACCGGCTTCTTTGCGAGACAGGCGATCAAAGCTGTAGGTCATGCGCATCAGACTATCATTCAGACTACTCACTCTGTCCTCAGGCGTTACCATTAGAAAATAATAGGCCTGTGTTTTGGAATAGCGCACGGCGACAATGCGCACTTGCGCGGGTTTATTCTGTATCTTGGTGGTGGTCCAGCCGGTGATGGCTTCCATGCCGTTGAGGGTAAAATCCTCCAACCCCTGAAGCGGCGATTCCTTGACAAAGCTTTTCCAGACCGCAGAGGTCAGCTCAATCATATTGCGGCCCTTTAGGTTCTCTCCGGCAAAGATAACCACACTGCCCTCGGCGGGACCTTGTCCCTTGGCAAAAACTGCTTCGGCGCTGTTGATCAGGCGGTAATTCTTGGGCACCGTAAAGCGAAAACCCAAGGACCCGTGCAGGAATGTCCGCCCCTTGATCACGCCCTGCGCCGGATCATCGCCATATGTCATGCCGTCAATGATATTCAGGTAGCGATTATGGCCCGGATCGCGGCTATGTTGGGGCAGGCCGCTTTTTTGGGCGGCGGCAAAGGCGCGCGTTACCCGGTCGCGGGTATTGGGATGGGTGGAGAAAAATTCCGGTGGCCGTTGCTGTCCGGTGCGGTTGGCAATCACATCCTGCAGGTTGCTTTGGGCATCCAGAGAACGGAGCATATCGGCGGCCGCGTAGGGGTCAAAACCCGCCCGGGTGGAATAGCGCACGCCCAGCTGATCGGATTCATATTCATTACCCCGGGAATAGCTTTTCAGATAAATCTGTGACCCATAGCCCAGCGCATCACTGACCCCCTTGTTTTTCAACGCCGCCCCCAACAGAGCCACCCCAAGGCCGGTGAACAGCTGCTGGTTATAGCGTTTGGCCGAATGGCGGGCGGTCACATGGCCGATTTCATGACCCAGAACTGAGGCCAGTTCGGATTCGCTGTTGAACAAGGCCAATATGCCGCGTGTCACATAGATATACCCGCCGGGCAGGGCAAAGGCATTGACCAGCGGCGTATTCAGCACCGTAAAAGTAAAGGGTGTTTTTGGTAATTCGGACACGGCGGCCAGCCGCCCCCCGACCACGGCCACATATCCGGCGACCTTTGGGTCATCCAATACGCCGCCATTTTGTTTGATCACAAGGGGGTGCTGTTCCTTGCCGACGGCACTTTCCTTGGCCGGGCTCATAAAGGGGGTAAAGTCGGATCGGCCCGTGGCCGGGTTGGTGGTGACACAGCCCTGTAGCATCAGGGCGCTCGCCATTACGCCGGCGGTGAAAATTTTTCTGAAATGCTTGTGTGACATTGATATGGCCCTCATTGGATAATCGTGATCTGTTCGGGGTGGGTTGCCTCAATCATAGGCCCATTATAAAATTTCAACCAGCCCCTGATTTCAATTTTTTTGCCCAAGTAGTTTTCAGGACCTTGGCCGGCCTTGATAAATTTCCGGGCGGCCCGGGATTTGATAACCACGGTAAAATCCTTTCTCCAGTCCCGGCCAAAATTCAAATAATAGGTGCCGCGCACCTTGGCCACATTGCGGACAATGCCGTCGATCAGTTGAAAGCTGTTGGTATATTTTCCGGCTTGCCTGTGGTCCTTTGGGTCATAATAGGACAGCGCCCATATGCCGCGCTTGTTTTGTCGGGCCATCCGTTCCTGCGCCAGCATTTCAGGGGCAATGGCGTGATTGTCGGGAAAGGTGTAAACCCGCGCCATACCCGCGCTCAGGATTTCCCCCTGTACCCAAAGCCCGTCTTTCAGAAAGAGATGGGCCAAGGCCCGGCCATATCTGTCCCGCCGTTGCCCACCGTAATAAAGGGTTACCTCTTTATTCAGCACAAGGCGGGACAAAAATTCCTTTGATGCGGTGCCAAGGGGCCATTCTTTATGACCTTTACGGCCAAGGGGCAGTTTGGGCGCCTGAATACCCACCAGCCGGACACGGGTTTTATCTTTCAGGACAACTGTGTCGCCGTCAATAACCCTTACCACCCGCTGCGTGGAGGACTTTTTAAGCTCTGTTTGTTGGGCCTGCGTCGGCGATATAATAAAAAACAAAGCCAATATTAGGATAAAAATTCTATGCATATATTGACCATAACTGTTATAGATAAATATCTCAACAGGAGGAAAAAACAATGCGTACCATTCACGGATCACCCTATGCCAGAACAAATTATGTTATCTGGGCCATGAAGGAACTGGGACTTGATTTCGACGTTAATCCGGTAAACCCTATGAAGGGCGAGACGAAACATCCGGACTATCTGGCCCTGAACCCCAATGGCCTGATCCCCACATTGGAGGAAGGTGACTTGATTCTCTGGGAATCCATGGCAATCAATATGTATCTGGCCAAAACTTACGGCGACGGCTTGCTCTGGGCCACGGACCCCCAGCAGGAGGCCCAGATCATGCAGTGGCTGGCCTTTGGTCATATCAATTTAGACAAGCCAGCGGTGAATTACCTGCTTCACCTAAATGTCCTGCCGGAAGAAATGCGGTCCGAGGCAAAACTGGAAGAAGCAAAGACAGATATTGTCCCTCTTCTAGAGGTTCTGGACGGCCATCTTGCGGGCAAGGATTATCTGGTGGATGATCGCTTTACCATTGCCGACCTGAGCCTTGCCGCCATATTGGATTATCCGCGCAAGGCCGGGTATGATTTGTCGAAATACAGCAACCTGTCCCCGTGGCTGACCCGTTGTGTGGAACGGCCCATCCGGGTTGACATGAATAAAGTGTAATCCAGAAAAACAGGAAAAAATCATGAGACTTTTTTTAACGCTGGTTTTTACGATTGCGGCATTGACCCTGCCCACAGTTGCCGCCGACAGCCTGAAACAGGATGTGGCCAAGGATTATGACAGCTATTTGTCCGATTTGTTTGTCTATTTTCATGAAAACCCTGAATTGAGCCATCAGGAACAGAAAACCGCCGCCCGGCTGGCCAAAGAATTACAATCTCAGGGCTTTGAGGTGACCACCGGCGTTGGCGGTACTGGCATCGTGGCGATCATGAAAAACGGCAAAGGCCCCTTGGTCATGATGCGGGCTGATATGGATGGCCTGCCGGTTCTGGAGAAATCCGGTCTGGACTATGCCTCCAAGGTGACCCAATTGTCCCTGCTGACCAAGAATGTGGTGCCGGTGACCCATGCTTGTGGTCATGATGTGCATATGACCAGTCTGGTGGGCACCGCCCGGCGTATGGCGGCCATGAAGGACAAATGGTCCGGCACCCTGATGCTCATCGGTCAACCCGCAGAGGAGCTTGGTCCCGGTGCGCAGGCCATGATGGAAGACGGCCTGTGGAAACGGTTCGGCAAGCCTGATTATGCGCTGGCCTTTCATGTGGACGCACAGGGGGTGGCCGGGGTGGTCAATGTGACCGCCGGATCACCCTTTGCGGGTGCGGATACGGTGGATATTATCATTCACGGCATTGGCGCTCACGGCGCTTCGCCCCATGCGGGCAAGGACCCGGTTGTGCTGGGCAGTCAGATCGTTCTGGCTTTGCAGACGCTAGTGTCCCGTGAATTATCCCCGCGTCAGCCCGGTGTGGTGACGGTGGGGTCTTTTCATTCCGGCACCAAACATAATATTATTTCTGATGAGGCTCACCTGCAACTGACTGTGCGCAATACCAACCTGCAAACCCGCAAGCTTCTGCTGGACGGGATCAAGCGGATTGCGGAAAATATGGGCCGGGTGGCGGGTCTGCCGGAGGATATGTTGCCGGAAGTGATTGTCTCCAAGGACAATATGCTGCCGCCAACGGTTAATGATGCGCCGCTGGTCCGGCGGCTTCGGGCGGTCTGGCAGGATAAGATGGGTAAGGATATGGTGGTTGATATTCCGCCCACGGGCATGGGGGCCGAGGATTTTCCTTTCTTCACCACAGACCCGGCAATCCCTAGTGTCTATTTTACCGTTGGCGGCACCCCGAAAGAAGATTTCGCGCGCGCCAAGGCGGGTGGTCCTGCGGTGGCCAGCCATCATTCACCCCTGTTTAAAATTTCACAGGAACCATCGGTCAAAAGCGGCGTTGAGGCAACGGTATATGCCTTGCTTAACCTGATGCCCCGTTAGGTTGGGTTATGCGTAAATCACGCCTTAAAGGGACAGAGGGCGCGGCGGTTTGAATGGCGGATGACCGGGAAAAATCTGCGGGGCTGGAAAGCTGGTTAATCGCCACCAAATGGATGCCGCCCCGTCACCATGTTTCAATCATCGAGCGGGCGCGCCTGATCACAGCCCTCGATGCGGGGGGGCAGCATAACCTTTGCCTGATCACCGCCCCGGCGGGCTTTGGCAAGACGACATTGCTCAGCCAGTGGCGGCAACGGCTTCT
>DRKK01000084.1 GCA_011051815.1 Sphingomonadales bacterium
GACCAAAACGGGGACTGTTTGCCACCTTTGCCTGTCCCCAGGGCCGCATTCGCCCCCGCGCCAGACTGAAGGCCACAAAGGCCGCCATAACGCTCACCGGGGACACCAGAAGCGTTCCCCACCACGGCCCATATATAAAACCTGCGCCAAGGGTCAGCAGGGACGCCGGAATCAACATCACGGTCGAGATGATATAGATCACCGCAAAGGCGGCAACGCCCCAGACACCGCTGGCCTTGACCCAGACAATCATTGCCTGCATCCATTCGTTAACCGGCCAGATAATGCTGGCCCCGATCAACAGCCCGATAATTAAGACAAGTTTTATAATAGCCTTCATAGGTTTACTTTCCGTATGTTACGTCTGCACAAATCTGCCCAGCCAGAACAGGATAATCCCAAAGGCCGCCGCGCCGGGCAGGGTGATCACCCATGCCGCCAGCATTACTTTCACAGCGCCCATATGAAGATTGCCCTTTTTTCCCGAAATTCCAACCCCAATCAGGGCCGACGCAGAGACGTGGGTGGTCGACATTGGCAGGCCAAAAATAGCCCCGGCGCTTACTAGCATACTTGTAACAATATTGGCGGTAAACCCTTCGTGATGATTCATTACCGTGACCTTTTCCGCCAACATACGGGTCACCCGCAGACCAGCCATAAGGCCGCCCACGGTCATGGCCCCGGCCACCACCAGAAAGGCGGTCAGGTTAGCGGTTTCAGCAGTATCGGACAGCAGAGCTGCTGCAATCATAAGCCCGGCCAGCTTAGGCGCATCATTCATGCCGCGCGCAAAACTGGTCAATCCGGCACTGAGCCAATGCAGTTTATCAACGGTGATCAGGGCATCCGCCGTGACGGCTTCTGCGCTTTGGGTATCGCAGGTGCTGATGGCAAGAGCGGGCGCGGCGGTGGCCCCATCCTGCACAAAAGCGACTTGGGGTTCCACGGTGACACAGATACAATCATCGGCGGCTTTGCCGGATGCCTTCCAAAAGGTCCATACCCGCCGGAGCAGCATGGTCGCCGCCAACGCCACCAGAGGACTGAGCGCCAGTGGCAGGGCCACTTTCCAGATCAGCTTGTTCCACGCAACCCCCTCTGATCCGAAAGCCATAAGGGCGACCCCCAGCAGGGAGCCGACAATGGCGTGGGTGGTGGAAACCGGAAGTCCGGTGCGGGTGGCCAGCAAGACCCATGCCGCCGCGCCGCCAATGATCGCCAGTGCCGACACCATATCCGGGCTGGCCGCCGCGGTCAGAAGCTTACCGCCAAAGGTTTCGGTCATGGCATGGGCGAAAAAGGCCCCGGTCATGGCCCCGGCAAAGGTGAATAATGTGCCCCACAGTATGGCGGTACGGTAATTTGTCATCCCGGCCCCCACAAGGGTCGCGATGCCCTTTGACACGTCATTGGACCCGTTGGCCCAGGCAATGGCGATGCCCGCGAGGATTACCAGCATTACTTCCATGGTCATTCTTCGTCTCCTAAATTTTGCATCAGTCCATATATATCTTCAGCACCCAAAGCTGGTTTTATCTGTTGGGTAAGCTGTTTTATGCGGCTCTGTAGGGTGGTGAAGCACTCAGCAAAGGCCCGGCGCTTATCTGCGTCCGCACCCTCTATCGCTGCCGGGTCCGGCAGGCCCCAATGGATATGGCGGGGGCTGCCGGCAAAGCAGGGGCAGATTTCCTGCGCCGCATTGCCGCATACGGTGATCACGAAATCCAGCGGACCCGCCACCTCACCGCCAAATTCGGCCCAGCTTTTGCTGCGCGGTTCAAAATCAACATCAAGGACGCTGATCTGTTCCAAGGCATAGGGGTTAACCCGGCCCGTTGGCTGGCTACCTGCGCTATGGACGTTGAAAAAGCCCCCAGCCTCTTGCCGGAACAGGGCCTCGGCCATGATGCTACGGGCGGAATTTCCGGTGCAGAGAACCAACAGGCTGAACCTGTTGTCTGTTGCGGGATTTAACAACATGCGTTCGGCTCATCGTCTTTGGCAACGTCATCAAAGGGTAAGCTGGTGCCGCAGCCAGCAAAAATGCCGAAATGACGGGAGAAATCGCCGATGAACTGAAAATGATCGCGAAAGCGCGTATCCTGCAACATGCGCCATGTATTGCCGCATACCGGGAAGACCCGGCCCGTTTCAATATGGTGATGCTTGTCCAAGGTAAAGGCGGTGCTATTTTCCGGAATATCCCCGTTATAGACCACTGCCTGACCATAATCCTCACAATCACTTTCCAGATCGTCCAGCTTAAACAGACGGTAGGTGGCCGAATAGAACCGCAAATTGCCCACCCGTGTCGACAGCACCGGGTCCGTGACCTCAAGAGGCCGATCCTCCACAAGGCGTGGGTCGGCAAAGCCGCAGGCCTTGCTGATGGTGACAAAGTCATTCCAATAGAGGGCGCCGCCCAGACATTCGCCGTAAAGCACCGGGTCATTACGCACTGCCTCCGGCACCCGCTTGTCCGCATAAACGTCCGAGAAATAAAACTCGCCGCCCGGTTTCAGCAACCGCCGAACCCCCTTCAGCACCGCTTCCTTGTCCGGCGACAGATTGATCACGCAGTTGGACACGATCACGTCAAAGCTCTCCGGTTCCAGATCAAGTTGGTCCAGCTTTTCAATATAGCCCTTCAGGAAACGCACATTGTCATAACCAAAGGCCTCTACATGGAATTGGCGGGTATCATTGGCGATGGCCAGCTGTTCATCGGTCATATCCACGCCGACAACCGCGCCCGTAGGGCCCACAAGCTGTGCCAGTGCATAGACATCCCGACCCGATCCACTGCCCAGATCCAGAACCCGGCACCCCTCAAGCAGGGGCGGGCAGACAAGGCCGCAACCGTAATAGCGGGACAGAACCTCCGGGTGGATATTCTTGAGCAGGCCTTTCAGCCAATCCGGGACGCTGGACGCATCACAGCAGGCATCAGTCTTTAGGTCGCTTGTGCCCTGTAGTTCCCGGCCATAATAGTCTTTTACAGTTTCATGCATATTTGTTTCTCTTGATCAAAAATTTACCCTTGGTTACAGTAATGACGGTTCAATATTGGAAATGTTACAGTTTTTTTTGACCCATTCAAGAAAACCCCATGATTTGACGGCATTGGTTACATTTGGTAACATTCTGCCGACAGGTGAGTGAGTCTGAATAAAGGCCGATTGAAGTGGCCATAGGGAGAATATGGAAACAAGTTACCCCACAGAGATGATCGCCCCGGCGGAGCGCGCGGATTACTGGACAGAGTCCTTGAAAAATGTCTGCGGCGGCTTTGAAACCTTCTCCAGCGACTGGTCCAAATTTAAGGGCCGGGTTGAGTTGCGCAACATCGGCGGTTTTGATGTGGCGGGCATTTCGGTGAATGCGGACAAGATCATCCGGTCCCGCAAACAGATTGCCCAGGGGGATAATAAATATTGCTTTCTGATTATGCAGATGCAGGGCCGGGCGGTTCTGTCCCAGCGCAATAACGAAGCCTTTTTGGAGCCGGGCGATATGACGCTGATTGATTCAGGCTATCCGTCCGAATTTTCCTATGATGGCTTTATGGAACAAATTTCATTGCATATCCCCCGGGAAACGCTGGAATCCTGCTTGCCCTACCGTCAAATCAAGGAAGCCCGAACCATATCCGGCGTATCGGGAATGGGGGCGATTATTCGTGACTTTCTGGCTTCCACCTATAATGAAGCCGCCTATATCGGGGAACAGGATTATCCTCTGGTTCGGGAATCTCTGCTGAATTTTCTGGCGGCCACATTGCGGGGGTACAGCCCCGAAAGCACATTGGACATCAAAGTGCTGCAGCTGTCCCATATCCGGAAAATCATTGAGCAAAATCTGACCGACCCGAATCTGTCCCCAACTATGGTGGCGAAGCTTTGTGGTATCTCCACCCGGCATTTGCACCGGCTGTTCAAGGGGGACGGGGTGTCTTTCGGCGAATGGGTCCGGCGGCGGCGGCTGTCAGAAGCCCGGCGTCAGTTGGCCAACAAACATTTCTCTGGCCAGAGCATTATTCAAATAGCTTTTCATTGGGGGTTCAATGATGCCGCCCATTTCAGCCGCTGTTTCCGGCAGGAGTTTGGCCAGTCTCCCAGGCAGTACAGATTGTCTGAAAGACGCCTGTAAGAATTTGATTTCTATATATTTCAAGCCGTAATATGATATTTTTGTCACTCTGATGCATTTATGTTGGCACGCTCAGGCAAGAGTGTCTAATATATATGGTGCTAACATGCGAAAATAATAAAATAACGACAATAGTATAACTTAACCCTTAATATAGGAGAGGACTATGCGGGAAGCATCACCATCCACTTTGTGGAAAAAACTGACAGGAACGACCTGTTTTACGGCATTGCTCGTTGCCGGATCAGTCGCGCCAACTTTTGCGGCGGATGAGGAAGAGAGAGGCTTCACAGGCCTTGAAGAAATCGTCATCACGGCATCCAAAAGAGAACAAACCCTTCAGGAAGCCGGTATGTCCGTAACCGCCATCGGCGCACAGGACCTGGAAAGAATGGGCGCCACGTCTTTTACCGATTTTGCTGTTCGTGTGCCAAACCTTGGTTTCGGGAACGAATCAGATGGCCGCTTTAACGCCAACTCCCCGGCCATCCGTGGTGTCTTTGGAGACAACACAACCGGTTTTTATATTGATGACACGCCTTTGCCCGCTTCTATTCAACCCCGGGTAATTGACGTTCAGCGTATCGAAGTCTTGCGTGGTCCGCAGGGGTCTTTGTACGGCGCGCGCTCCATGGGCGGCACCATACGTCTGATCACCAAACAACCAGATTTTGACGAAGCATCCGGCTCTGCCCATGCCACATTGTCAACGGTCAAGGAAGGCACCATTAACTGGTCTTTTGACAGTTCCGTTAATATTCCCATGGTTGAGGATAAGCTGGCTGTTCGGGCCACCGCTTATATCGGGCAAAATTCAGGCGTATTTGATCGGGTGTATCAGCCTACCTGGGTAAATGCCCAGACAGGCGAAACCGTACAAAACACCGCACCGCCCTTTGATGTGAACAAAAATGTTGACAGTGAAACATATGGTGGGTTCCAGCTTGTCGCCAAAGCACAGATTGCTGAAAATGTAACATTTACCCCGAAACTTATGTATCAAAAAATTAATGCGGACGGCCTGCCCTTCGCCGATATTGATCCGGGAAATTTCACACGAAACCGTTTCTTTAACACCGAAGAGCCCGGGTCAGACCGCTGGTGGTTGGCGAGTGGTACCTTAAACTGGGATTTTGACAGTGGTACAATCGTTTCAACGACATCCTATTTTGACCGTTTCATTAATGAACGGGAAGAAGAACATACCTTCCTGCATTTCCTGTTTAACCAAGTGATCGGCATACCCTTGGATCCCTTGGAATCACCTCTGGATGAAAATGAACGCTATAAATCATTCGTCCATGAAACCCGCTATACATCAGATTTTGATGGCCCGGTTCAAGTTACCGCAGGGGTCTATTACCAGAGAACCAAAAATCGTCTGCGCTATGACCCGCCTTCAATGCAGGTTGGGCTGAATGATGCCATTGATGCTGCAACATTCCCCGGATTAGCCGCAAATTGTGATTTTGGATTTTGCCTGACTACGCCAGATTTAATCTTTACGACCGATAATAAATTTAACACCAAAGAATATGCCGCATTTGGTGAGGTGACCTTTGATGTTACAGAGGCTATTTCCATAACCGCTGGCGGACGCTGGTCTAAGACAGAAACCGATGCGGTCATTGATTCTGACGGTTTTGCTAATAGTGGGCCTACCCATGCCGACGGCACAACATCAGATACCCGCTTTAACCCTAAAATTCTGCTTCAGGGTAATGTGAATGATAATTTTGATGTTTATGCCTCTGCCTCCAAAGGGTATCGTATCGGCGGTGTGAACGGCGCGTTGCCGGAAAATCTTTGCAGTGACGAACTGGATGATCTGGCAGGACCAGGTCTGGCAGCTCATACAGCATACAGAAACGCCCACAGAACATTTGATTCTGATTCACTTTGGAGCTATGAAGCCGGGTTTAAATCGAACCTTGCCGATAATCGGGTGTCCCTGAACGGGGCTGTCTATTTCATCAAATGGGACAATATCATTCAACAAAACCGCCTTGGGTGCGGATTTCAGGTCAAGTTGAATTCAGGTCAAGCTGAAATCAAAGGTTTTGAAATTGAAATGATGGCGGCCCCCATTGATGGTCTGACTTTAACGGCAGCATTGGGTTATGCCGACGCAAAAATTACCAAGAAGGGTGATGGCGGCGTTGCAAATGTGGGAGATAAGATACAGGGCGTTCCAAACTGGACCATGTCAGCGACCGGTGAATATGTCTTCCCGCTTGCCAATGCCTTGGACGGACTGCTTCGGGCCGATTTTAACTATTATGGTCGCAGTTTCAGCACCAATAATGGTGATCAACGCAAACGTCCGTCATGGAACGCGCTTAATCTGCGGGCTGGTATCATCCGTGATGATTGGGAAGTTGCCTTGTATATAAACAATGTGACCAATACCCACGCCAATCTGGCGGACAGCCGGTCTATTGCGGCGGAAACGCCCGGTCGCCAGCGTCTGGTTACCAACCGTCCCCGGACGATTGGGATTGATGTCAGAACACAGTTCTAAGCTATAAAATATTTAGGGCGGGCTTTATATAAAGCCCGCCTTTTTTCCCTGAACTTACTAGGACAGAATATGAAATTTATCGCCCCTATTTTGTCGATTTTACTTTTGACTGCTGGCCTGTCAGCCTGCTCAGAAGCCCCGAAAAAATCCAATGTGTCCGAGGCCGAGAAAGTCACCGGGCGCACGTTAGTGTCTGATAACTGTTCCGGCTGCCATATGGAAGCCGAGGACGGCACCTTCAGCCGGATCAGCTTTATCCGCAAAACCCCCGAAGGCTGGGACATGAATATTGCCCGGATGATGATTTTTCACGGCCTTGAGATTGAACCACAGGATCGGCGGGCCTTGGTCAAATATCTGGCCGATACTCAGGGGCTGGCCCCGTCTGAAACAGCCGCCCATAGGGATATTCTGGAACGCAAACATAATGTTATAGAGCAGGGTGTGGACCCGGACCTTGCCGCTATGTGCGCGCGCTGTCATACTTATGCCCGTGTGGCTCTGCAACGGCGGGACAAGGCGGAATGGCAAAATCTGGTCCATATGCATCTGGGTCAATGGGCCTCCATCGAATATCAAATGCTGGCCCGGGAGCGGGACTGGCGGGCGGATGCCCTTGGCCCGGTTGCAGAAAAACTGGGCAAGCTATATCCCTTGAAAACCACCGCCTGGACAGATTGGCAGAAAGCGGAATGGAAAGACATGTCCGGGAGCTGGTACATGGTTGGTCATGTTCCGGGTATCGGCGATATGGGCGGCTCCATGACCGTCAAAGCCGCTGGTGAGGGTAAATATCAAACCGCTTTCAACATGACTTTCACCGATGATAATACCGGGGCCGAAGGTATTAACCTGACAGGGATGGGTAAATCCATCGTTCATACGGGCTATGAATGGCGCGGAACGGCGACCCTTAACGATGTTAAATACCGCCAGATCTGGGCCGCTAGCCCCGATGGCAACCGCATGACCGGACGTTTTTTCAAGAAGGACCATCCCGAAGACGGTATGACCATTACCGCATGGCGTAACATCCCGGAAAATAATGGTATTATGAGCATTGTCCCCGCCGCTCTGAAGGCCGGGAAAGCAACCGAAATAGTCATTAGTGGCCTTAATTTGTCCGGTGATATATCTATTCCCGGCGCAGAGGTTACGGTCAAGCAGGCCTCTGACAGCCGCATTGTCATTTCCGCATTGGCCCAAGATGGGGCAACTGGTCCAGCGAAAATCACCGTGGGCAATGACAGCGCACCACTGGCCATCTACCTCCAAGTGGATTACCTGAAAGTCACCCCGGAATATGGCATTTCCCGCGTGGGCGGGGGCGGCGGCCCCATCCCCAAGGTCGCGGCCCAATTTGAAGCCGTGGGCTATACATTCGGCCCGGACGGCAAGCAGGGCACAGATGATGACGTAAATCTTGGCCGTTTGCCTGTTATTTGGCAAGTGGATAACTATAGTCCCGCCGCCGCTGCCATGCAGGATGTCAAATACGCCGGACATATCACCGAAAATGGCACCTTCATTCCCGCCGTTGCAGGACCAAATCCGGAACGGAAATATGGCACCAATAACGCGGGCGACCTGAAAGTCATTGCCAGCTACCACAATGGGACGCGGACCTTGACCGCCGAGGCCCATTTGATTGCCACCGTACAACGTTGGAACAACCCGCCCATAATGTAAGCAGGACACGGACCATGAAACATTTAAAACCCCTGAATAAAAAGGCTCATCGGCTGACCCAAAGCGATGAGAAACAGGAAGTTTTCGCCATGCAGACCGTGGCCGGATGCACCACCTCTACCGACCCCGGCTGGGAAGTGGACCCGTTCGGCAGTGTGGCCTCCCTGTGTCAGCCCATGGAGGCTGATCTTTATGGCTGTTCCGACCCTTGCTGGTGGCCCGCCGCCGTGCCGGACACAGTCAACACTTATCCCGACTGGTCAAAACTGGAAAATACCCGCAAGAACTGGCGCAAATTACAAGCTGTTTTCCCGGAGGATTAATGTGGTGAAGAAACTTATTATATTATCAATGATGTTATGGGGGATGGCTTTGCTGTCTGTGAGTTCGGCCAAAGAATATATGATTGTGGGTGCGCGTCCGGACAAGCTCTATGTCATTGATATTAAGGCCCGCAAGGTTGAAAAAACCTTCACCATTCCTGACAGCACCGCCCCGCAGAATATCGTGATCTCTCCCGATGGCAAGATTGCCTATGTGGGCACCAATCATCTGCGCTCTATCGTCGGTATTGATCTGGAATCGGGTGATGTGGTTTTTCGCGCTGACCTTGATTACAAGGACGATGAACGCACCTGGAATTATGGCTTTGACATCAGCCCCGACGGGTCGGAAATCTATTCTTATGATATTCCGACAAAGATATATCTGGACCGTTTTGAATCCAGAGAGCCACGCCTGAGCGTATTTAAAACCAATGGCGGTCTGGAGGCCAAACCGGTTCGGGAATTTCCCCTGCCGCGCCGTATTCATCTGTTGATGGTGGCCAAGAGCGGCGCGCTGTATGCCATGGGCTGGGATTTTTACAAGGTTGATGTTCAAACCGGAAAATACGAAGTCGCCTATCCTTTGCGCAACTGGACACAGAAAAACCTCTCACAGCCGGACGCGCTGGCCTTCTGGCCCAGTTGGGACAATAACGGCATTTTCTCAACCCCCATCTATTACGCCCGCACTGATATGGCGGAGAATAACATGGAACGGTACCGCACCGGGCTGTTGACCCTTGACCTGAAGACGGAAAAATTCGACCTGATTGATTTTCAGGGCGCGCCGGAAATCCTGTTCAGCTCAGTCCTGCATCCAAATCGCAAGACCGCCTATGCGGCCTATAATACCCTGCTCAAGATTGATCTGGAAAAGCCCCATACGGCCAAACGCATTGACCTGAACCATACCTATTATCAGACGGATATTTCCGCCGATGGGACAGAGGTCTATGTGGGCGGCACCACCTGTGATGTGGCCATATATGACAGCACGGACCTGAAACATATTGGCGAAGTGAAATTGCCGAATTGCCCCGATATGGGCGCCACGGTCCTTCGCATGATACATAAATAATAATCTTGGTGACAAGACCTGCAACCGATGGAGACTGAATATGGACTATAATTTATACATCAATGGCGCCCCCGTGGCCACCGAGACCCACATGGATATTTTTAATCCGGCAACGGGTGATTTACTGGGCAGATGCCCGGTTGCCACCCGCGCACAGCTGGATGCGGCCGTGGATGCAGCGGCGACCGCTTTTAAAAGCTGGAGCAAGGTCAGCGACGCGGATCGGGCGGCCGCCTGTCACGGCATCGGGCAATTGCTGGAAGAAAAGGCCGAGGAACTGGCCAAATTATTGACCGAGGAACAGGGCAAGCCCCTGAACGGTGTCGGGTCACGGTTTGAAATGGGCGGCTGTCAGGGCTGGACCCATTTTACCGCCGATCTGGAATTGCCTGTGGAAGTCATTCAGGATAACGAAGAAGGCCGGGTGGAGTTGCACCGTAAACCCATCGGGGTTGTGGGGTCCATCACGCCGTGGAACTGGCCGCTGATGATCGCCATCTGGCATATCATCCCCGCCATTCGCACCGGCAATACGGTGGTGATCAAGCCATCCCCCTTCACCCCGCTCAGCACTCTGCGCATGATTGAATTGATCGCCGGAACCCTGCCCAAGGGCGTGTTGAATGTGGTCAGCGGCAGAGATGATCTGGGCCAGATGATGAGCGAGCATAAGGGCATTCAAAAAATCGTCTTCACCGGTTCCTGCGCCACGGGTGAGAAAATCATGGCCAGTGCGGCCCCGACCCTGAAACGGCTGACGCTGGAACTTGGCGGCAATGATGCGGGCATTGTCTTGCCTGATGTGGATGCCAAGGCCATCGCCGAGGGCCTGTTCTGGGGGGCCTTTATCAACGGCGGCCAGACCTGCGCCGCCCTGAAACGGCTTTATGTTCACAGCGATGTTTATGATGATGTCTGTGCGGCCCTGACCGAATTTGCCGGGAATATTCCCGTGGGCAATGGTCTGGATGAAAATTCCATTCTGGGGCCGGTACAGAATGAAATGCAATATAACAAGGTCAAGGGCCTGGTAGAGGATGCCGTAGCAGGCGGCGCCCGGGTTCTGCTGGGCGCAAACCCCGAGGGCGGAAAGGGATATTTCTATCCGACCACCCTGCTGGCTGATGTGACGGACGGCATGCGTATCGTGGATGAGGAACAATTTGGCCCCGCCCTGCCGATCATTAAATATGATGATATTGATGACGCCATCGCCCGGGCCAATGCCTCTGACAATGGCCTTGGTGGTTCAATCTGGAGCAATGACATTGAACAAGCAAAAGCGCTGGCATCGCGCCTGGAATGTGGCAGTGCCTGGATCAACAAGCACGGCATGATCCAGCCCAACGTCCCCTTCGGCGGCGTCAAAGGCTCCGGCATTGGCGTAGAATTCGGCGTAGACGGCCTGAAAGAATATACCACTATTCAGGCGATATTTGCATAGGAATGAGTGGATAAGGAGCTGGGGACGATTAGTTCGGTTACTGTGGCCATAATTTTAATGGAAGTTGATAGCCGTTAAACCGCTGACGTCAACAGCCCTACGAATATTGGCCAGATCATATTGGTCTTGCATTAGCAACCAGCTTTCGGCACTACGCCCGAGGACCGCTTCGAGTTTGATCGCCATCTCTGCTGAGACATCACTTTTTTCGCTGACAAGGCGGCCAAATGTGGAGGAATGCACCCCGAGTTTCTTTGAAACTTCATTCGCCGAAAGTTTTAAAGGCTCAAGATAAACGGTGCGGATGAACTCTCCCGGATGGGGCGGGTTATGCTGTTGATATTCCATTAGTGATAATCCTCATAATTTACAATATAGGCATTGCCATTTTCAAAAACAAAAGTAATGCGCCAGTTTCCATTTACCCATATTGACCAAGTGTTTTTTTTCCTGCTCGTAAGGCCATGCAATCGCCATCCGGGAAGCCGCATATCGTCTATATCCACAGCAGTATGCAGAGCCGTCAGCTGCATCCGGAGCTTTGCGGCGTGGTTTGCCTGTATCCCCGCCTTACTTCCTTTGGTAAAGAAACGTTCCAGTCCTTTATGGGCGAAGCTCTTGATCATTGGAACAGTATATATGCGTTACGCGCATAACGCAATAGAGTAATATATTACCCGAGACCTTCCTGTATCAAATCAGTCCTCAAGAGCCTCCTCAAACATCCTGACCTCCTCCATCAACCAGTTGGTGAAGGAGCGGATTTTTGATTTGTCGGTGGCGGTGTTGGTGTTGATTACATAATAGCCCATGCCCGTGGGCAGGCTGATGTCAAAGGGGCGCACCAGATCGCCCTTTTTCAGCGCATCCGACACCAACGGCATACGGCCAAGGGCAATGCCGTGGCCCAATGTCGCCGCCAGCAGGGTAATTTGGTAATGGGAAAAACCCGGCCCCCGGCTGTGGTCAATGCCCTTGACCCCCGCATCGTCCAGCCATTCTTTCCAGCCAATCATCTTATTGTCATGAAGCAACACATGACGGCCCAGATCATCCAGCGATTTCAGGGGAATATCGCCCTTCAGGATGTCTGGACTGCAAACCGGGAAGATTTCCTCGGGCAGGAATTTCTGGCTGTCCACATGGGGCCATTTACCGTCGCCGTAGCGCAGGTCAATATCCACATCTCCGGCCTTCAACATATCATATTCCTTGTTGCTGACCATGACCCGGATGTCGATATTGGGATATTGCCGGTAAAATTTATCAAGGCGCGGCATGAGCCAGCCAGTGGCAAAACTGCTGAGCATGGAAACCTTCAATATCTGAATTTCGCTATTGACGATCAGGTTCGCCGCATCGGCGATCATATCAAAGGCATTGGTCATGGGCTGGACCATGGTCTGGCCCTCTTTGGTCAGCAAAAGCCCTTTGTTATGACGGCGGAACAGCATCACCCCCATCTGATCTTCCAATGCCTTGATCTGATGACTGACCGCCGCTTGCGTCACATTCAGTTCCTCTGATGCGCGGGTGATGCTCAAATGGCGGGCCACCGCCTCAAAGGCGCGAATGGCATTCAGGTTTGGCAGGTTACGTCCCATGTATTTTCTCGTGTGAGTCTCTATGATTTGCGTTAGAAATACTTATACCAAATATCATATAACACCAAAAATACA
>DRKK01000085.1 GCA_011051815.1 Sphingomonadales bacterium
AAGACAGGGCGGGTCAATGGCTGACGCGGCGGTGGCGGCGCGGGCAGGAGCCAATTCAACGGCACAGATGAGTAAGGCGCGTGCAGGTCGGGCATCCTATATCCATGCGGATAATCTTTCGGGCGTTATTGATCCGGGGGCAGAGGCCATTGCAAGAATATATGAAACTATCGCCGCCATTGTGTGAGGATCTGGATGTTCTAATGCCTTCGCATTAGCTTAGAAACCAGACTGGTTCGGTTATGGACATTCACCTTGGCATAAATAGATCGCAGATGGTTTTGTACAGTACGAATACTGATAAACAGTTTGTCAGAAATTTCAGGATTGGTCATCCCTACACTGACCAGATGAATAATATCTATTTCTCGTCGGGTCAGGTTGAATGTTGAGAAGTTGTCAGAGTTGATCAGTTTTGAATCTTGTTCTTTGAAGCAGACCAGAAATCGCATTCCGTTATGCCGCGTCATGAGTGCATATATATATCCATTGATCTTTTGGTCGTTATGAATGGTCGTAAAGTCTGTTTTCCGGTCAATATTTCTGTCATGGGAATGACTTATTCTGTGGCGCAGTTTATTGCAGGCTTCAAGGATTTGGCTTGGTAGACAAGAGCTTATTTGGTGAATAATTTCATGACCACCATAGGGCGGAATTTCAAGTAATTCACGTGCTTTCTCATCCAGAAAGGCAGGATAAAGAGTTTCATCAAGGATTATGACGCCTTTATGTTGAAAATTAACTGAAAGTGCAGTAATTATTTCTTCGCGCTCGGTTGCCATTTCTGACAATTTTATTTTCTGTACGGTGGCAGATAGACAGGGAATTATGGCATTGATTTTGGAAATATCTGTGGTGGAGAAAGCTGTTGATCGTGATGTGCGATGCAATCCGATCAGGCCAATGGGGTTTGTTCCATCATGGAGGCCTATGGTCATCATATGATAGATGGACTGAGGAGCTAGAAAATCGCAATAAAATTTTGTCCGGATATAGTCAGCGTGATTAACAGTCTCATCGGATGTGACAATATGTTTTCTGCCGCTTTTTAAGTAATTGAGTAATTTTGAAGTGAAAGGGTCTTTGGTCTGATAATGATCACACCATGCCTTTGGGGCTTTTTTAGGAACGCCATAGGATATTCCATTAACAAACTGCCATCCAAGAGAAGTATGGTTGACATCAAAGTACACACTACTTTCCGCACCAACAATCCGTTGAATTTTAAACAGCGTATGCTGCTGTAATTCGTCTATGGTATTACAGCCAGCAGCAACCTCATTCAAAGACAAGATGTCTCTGTAATCCTGATTTCGTAGCTCGTCCATCATGTCCATTACCATAGCCTAAAAAAGCATTTGGCACAATGACAATGGGGATTTGCGATTAAAATAAGGCGTTTACACTATTTTATCGAGAGCAATAGCGATTATGAAGACAGAACCCGCAAGGGAGACTTTTTTGGCAGAGGGGAGAATGCTGATAACAATCGATTCGTTTTTAATTCCGTTAATTAATTGGTTCTATTTGCGGGGTCGTTGCCACCAGTGCGATGAAACAATCAGTGTTCATTATGTCATTATGGATTGGGCTATCTTTTTGATTTTTATCTGGTGTCTATTGATATTACTCTTTATCCTTTCGTTGACATCGAAGAGGTTACAAGTTCAAACCTTGTGTTGGTCACTATTCTCTTATTTTCCGTAATTTTTTGAAATCATTTTGTTGGCCCTAAGGTTTAGATTATTTGCATATCATATTTCTCTTGAACATCTTTCATTGTGTAATTTTGTTTTTGTAAAAGTTTATCAGGCCCATAGTCGAGCTGTCCTGTGTCTTGATGGGGGTGCCCGTTTCCAGTTGGGGCAGGATGTGATTGGCCAGTTCTTTGCCAAGTTCCACACCCCATTGGTCAAAGGAGCACACCCGCCAGATGATACCCTGGACAAAAATCTTATGTTCATAAAGCGCAATCAACGCCCCCAAAGAATGGGGGTCGATCCGCTTCAGTAGGATTGTGTTTGTGGGCCGGTTTCCCTGATGGACCTTGTGAGACACCAGATTATCGATATAGGATTCCGACTTACCCTTGGCCCGAAGTTCATCCCGGACCTGTTCTTTATCAATACCGTTCATCAGGGCCTGTGTCTGGGCAATAAAATTGGCCATTAGATATTCATGATGCCCCTTAACCGTGGTGGAGCTTTCCACGGCACCAATAAAATCGGCCGGGATGATATTCTTGCCCTGATGCAGATATTGATAAAAGGCATGTTGGCCGTTGATGCCCAATTGCCCCCAAATAATCGAACCGGTGGAATAGGGGACGTCATTGCCGTCCCAATCCACCGACTTGCCATTACTTTCCATATCTGCCTGCTGCATATAGGCAGAGAACATGTGTAATGACTGGTTATAGGGCAGGATAGCCTGAGTTTGCATGCCAAGAAAACTGCTGTTCCAGATGCCGATCAGGGCTTGAATGACGGGGGCATTTTTTTCCAGTGGGGCGTTAAGAAAATGCTGATCCATGGCATAGGCCCCGCCAAGTAACTTCTCAAAGTTATCAAACCCCAAATTGAGCGCAATGGGCAGGCCGATAGCTGACCAAAGGGAGAAGCGTCCTCCGACCCAGTCCCATAGGTCATGGATGTTGCCCTCAGGAATGCCGAATTCAAGGGCATTGGCACGGTTTGCCGTCACGGCAATGAAATGCCTGTCCACCGCCGTTTCATCAAATGAGGAGGCCAGCAACCAGTTCCGGGCGGTTGCAGCATTGGTCAATGTCTCCCGCGTTGTGAATGTTTTTGATGAAATAACGAATAAAACCTGTTCGGGGTTTAGGGGCCGTAAAATCTGGGCAATCTGGAAACTGTCTACATTGGAGACATAATGAACGCTGACTTTGTTATCACTGTATTTACGCAGGGCTTCGGTCACCATTTGTGGCCCGAGGTTTGATCCGCCAATGCCAATATTGACCACATCGGTGATACGCTTTCCAGAATAGCCCCGCCATTTCCCTGACCGGACATTTTCCGTTAATGATTTCATTTTGTCCAGCTCGGAACTTACCTGATCCATCACGTCGGCCCCGTCCACATGGATGGGGTCGCCGGACATATTCCGCAAAGCCACATGAAGGACCGGGCGGTCTTCTGTCAAATTGATCCGACCACCTGAAAACATGCGTGTTCGCCAGCCTTCCACGTCAACCTCATGGGCCAGATTGAATAGCCCCGTCATGACCTCGTCTGTCACTAAGTTTTTGGAATAATCAAAAAGAATATCCTCAAACTGCAGAGAAAATTTATCAAAACGATCTGGGTCATCGGCAAACAGATCTTTCAGGTGAAAGGATTTGGCAGTCTCACTATGGGTTTCAAGCAATTGCCAGGCGACTTTATTTATATTCATTTAATTTGATCCGGAAAAATATGGAGTGTCCTTATAGAACAAAGAACACTCCATTAAAGTTTGACTAAAATACCATGAAGATATCCGTAGGAAATGATCTAGAAAAGATGTTCCAGAAATTTAGTTTAACGTTAAACATACATCAAATCAAGACTTATGTTTTGGTTATCCAAAAAATATTACCCCACTAAGCTTTGAGAAGTTTTTCGTTCTTTGGAAAAGGCCGTTTCGCCCTCTTGATTAAAAATCAAAATATCTCGGGGATCGATGCTCAATGTCAGATGGTCCGTGTCCTCAAAAACATGTTGCCCCTGAAGCTTTACAGTGACAGCAAATTTATCAAATAGTTTCGCATAAATATAAGTTGAATCGCCCAGTGTTTCCACAGCTTCGGGAATCATATCCAGAGCTATATCGTCAGGCTTGGCTATGGGCATTATATGCTCGGGCCGCAAACCCAATGTTACCTTGTCTCCCTTATGCAGGGTAGGGGCATTAACCTTAAGGCAAACTTCTATGTTTTCACCCAGATTAATACAAAGTCTGTTCTTTTGATTCTCCGTGACGAGCCCGGTGAGTAAGTTAATTTTTGGACTGCCTATAAAGCTTGCCGTGAAGATATTTTCCGGATGATTGTAAAGTTCCAGTGGTGAGCCTATTTGCGCTATTTTTCCGCCATCCAGTACGATGATTTTATCGGCGAGTGTCATCGCTTCTACTTGATCATGGGTAACATAAATCATAGTGCGGCCAAGCTTCTTATGTAGCTTGCCCAGCTCATGGCGCATCTGAACCCTCAGCTCAGTATCAAGGTTTGATAACGGTTCATCAAATAAAAATATTTTAGGGTCGCGCACGATGGTACGTCCGATGGCAACGCGTTGTCTTTGACCACCGGAAAGGTGGCTGGGAAGGCGGTCTAGATAATCGCTTAACTGCAAGATATCGGCGGCCTGATTGACTTTCTGTTTGATGTATTGCTTGCTGCATTTCATGTTTTTCAGACCGAAACTCAAATTTTCTCTGACCGTCATATGAGGGTAAAGGGCATAGGATTGAAAAACCATTGCGATGCCGCGTTTTGAGGCTGCGGTATCTGTCACATCATCATCACCAATATAAATATTGCCGGATGTGACCTCTTCCAATCCTGCTATCATTCTTAATA
>DRKK01000086.1 GCA_011051815.1 Sphingomonadales bacterium
AGCTGGCGGCGGGCGGCGGCAACATTCCTCACCACAGCAACAGGCCTATGGCCAGCAGCTTGAACGGCACTCAGTACATGACGGCCCAGGAACCCTGTGGCCCCGGTTATGGCGACGATCTTCCCAGCCATGTTATTTCAAACTCCAGATAGTAAAAAACCAGACACTTCAGGTGAATTCACCCATGAATGATTACGACCTGGGCCATTATTTTCCTCTGATATCATTATCAAATTACAATCTTTAATATATGTAATAATATTTATTATACCTAGAGTATATACGCCATTTTTGAGCGCGCAATAGTATCTTATGTAACTAATTTAAGGATGATATGCCGGGTTTGTACGTTTTGTCGCTGAAATGAACAAGCGAGGCCTAGATGGGCGGTTGTTCATTTTCATTGATGCAAGTTTGAGTAGATCTGGTAAGTGCAATCATACAGAAATCTTTTGAGTGCACCCATCTTAAAGATATGATCAATACGAATCTGGTTAACGTATGGCGAAGAAAACGGTCAAGAGTGATTGATGAGAGATGAATATTTTCCGTTATTGAATACCTTCAAAGGAATCTATTCAATATACAGGAAACGGATCATTCTCCCTGAGCGCCGTTAAAGCGTCACGCGGCAGATCAAAGCCGGTTAGCTGTTTGAAGTATATGGGCAGATAATGGAGACGTTGTTCAAGCGTCTCATGCACCTCCATGGCGTAATAACCTACCTGATGAAAATATTGAATGCGGGCCCGGATGAAAGCGTCTTCCTTGCTATAGCCCAAACCCTGATAGGCTTCTGTCATGGCCTCTATTCTTCGGGTGTCAACATGCTCGACCGCATGGCGAACCTTGGGGGAGGTGCGGGCCCAATCTCGTATGGCTGATTCAAGGGCCGGGCAATAGATATGTTCCCGAATCAGGGTATGTATAAGACGAATTAAGGGATCTAGGGGCGTTTGGTTTTCGCCTTTTAAGGCGCGTATCAGCGGATCATTCCTGCTGTCCTGCCACTCAGCAAGCAGTATATCTAGCAGGTCCTGGCGACTTTTAAAGAACCAATAGAAGCCGCCCCGGGTGACAGCCAAATTCTTGGCAATGCGGTCTACTTTTACCCGGCCAACACCTTCTTCGATGAGCAGTCTGCGGGCTTCGGCTAGCCAGTCTTCGCGCGTGGTTTTGGTATTACCGCGAATGATGCTTGGATGTTTTTTTTTGCCGGAGGGTTGGGTCAAAAAATAATCTCTTTCTGTATCAGTGCCTCACTCCGTAAAGCGCCACCATGGATGATATAAAGTCAGGGACGGGTGATATGTCATATGTGCATTATCATCACTTTTTCCGCCAGCGCAAATAAAAATACACCATTGTATATATCTTTCTTGACTCATAGCATTACCGCACTATACAGTTATGAATAGTTTGATGGACAGTAGAAAATATGTGAGGTTCCATGCAACGTTATTCCACCCTGTCTCTGGCAAAAAATGCCATCAGTCATCATGAAGGCTGGGCGCAGGCCTGGCGCAGTCCTGACCTTAAGGCTGAGTATGACGTGGTCGTCATCGGCGGCGGCGGGCATGGTCTGGCAACGGCTTATTATCTGGCGAAAGAGCATGGTATAGCCAAGGTTGCGGTGCTGGAGGCGGGCTGGATCGGCGGCGGCAATACGGGCCGTAACACGACGGTAGTGCGGTCTAATTACCTGTTTCCTGAAAGCGCCGCATTCTATGATTTTTCCCTGAAACTTTTTGAAGGCATGAGTCAGGAACTGAACTTCAATGTGATGCTGCGTCAGGCAGGTATGCTGACCTTGCTCCATAGCCGCCACGATGTGGAAGTTATGCGCCGTAATATCAATGCTATGCATATGAACGGGGTTGATGCGGACTGGATTGATACGGCTGAGGTTGCCAGACTTGCCCCCGGCATAAATGTTGGTCCGGAAGCCCGATATCCCATCAAGGGCGGGATATTGCAGAAGCGTGGCGGCGTGGCCCGCCATGACGGTGTGGCCTGGGGCTATGCGCGGGCGGCAGATAGGCTTGGGGTTGACATCATCCAGCAATGCGCGGTCACCGGCTTTGATATCAAGGCGGGCGCCGTGCAGGGGGTACAGACATCACGGGGGATCATCAGGACAAAGAAGGTCGCCATCGCCGTGGCCGGTCATTCCAGTATTCTGGCAGATATGGCTGGCTTTCGCTTGCCGGTAAGCTCCATGGCTTTACAGGCCTGCGTGTCAGAGCCGTTAAAACCTGTCTTTGATGCGGCGGTCATGTCACCGGCCCTTGGGGTTTATATCAGCCAGTCGGACAAGGGGGAAATGGTCATGGGCGGCAGACTAGACATATACCCGTCCTATGCCCAGCGCGGCAATGTGGGCACATTGGAGCATGTGATTGCCGGGGTGATTGAGCTTTTCCCCAATCTCAGCCGGGTCAAGCTGATGCGGCAATGGGCGGGGATTGTCGATATTGTTCATGACAGCTCGCCGATCATCGGCCATACGCCGGTTGAAGGGATGTATATCAATTGTGGCTTTGGCACCGGCGGCTTTAAGGCGACACCTGCAGGCGGCTGGACGATGGCCCATACGGTGGCGCATGACAAACCCCATAAATTAAACGAGGCGTTCAGTCTTAAACGGTTCGAGACCGGCGCTTTCATTGATGAGATGGGCGCGGCCGGAATCTCTCATTAGAGGATAGTTAA
>DRKK01000087.1 GCA_011051815.1 Sphingomonadales bacterium
CCAGCTCTTTTATTTTTTGAGAGGCCGCCTTTACCTTTTCCGCAAAACTGTTGTTCGCCCATGCCCACATCCAAGTATTAGATTTTTTAGAAAAGGAACCAGCAAAATGGAACTCGGCTTCAACCTGGGGTTCGCCTTTATGGGAGAAAGTTAGTATGCCGGTTTCCTCATCACGGTCCCATCGGTCATGTTCGCCTATTTTGAACTTGGTTAAAATTTTTTCTTGCCTCTTATGCAACCATTGACAACTGGAAGAAACCAGTTTGTCCCATTCTTGATTATCTTGAATCCAGTTGCGCTCACGGACGTTTTCATAGCAGTATGAACAGAGTATTTTTATATTTGCAAACGCCTGAGATTTTTTATTCCACCCACCTTCTTCGTCTGAGACAGTTTCGCACTTATCACACCATGCATCTGGATATGGATCATTTGGGTCATCCGGGTCGTATCCCAAATTGAATCCGAGTTTCTCTCCTTCGATAAGATGCTGACAAACAAACGTAGAATTTGCCATACCGTGAGTGTCACAGTTTATTTTTTCATCTGTCGTCATGTATTACTCTTATTTGACAGTATATTATATTTAGACAATTATTTTTATCTCATTTCCTTTGGGCGGAAGCGGACTTTGTCTATTGGCAAGGTTTGTTGCTATTTTAATTCCGGGTCAAAACCGTATCGCCATTCGTTTAACAATCCATCTGAACTTTGTATGCCATAAATATCCATAATATTTTCAAGATACATGAGAGCTCTATCAGCTTCTTCTGAATCAAAGGTAACGAGTTCATCCAAGGTCAATTTAAATTGTGACATTACAAAAGACTTCGTAGTCTCCTGTTGTGAGCCGACCTCTAAGCGTGTAATTAAGTTGTTTATTATATTTTCTGCCTTAAGTCTTATTTTTTCGTTGGGTGCGCCCGGGTAAAAATATTTAGAACTTTCTGTAAATTTCTTTTCACGCTTAAGTTTAGCGAGATGTGCAATAATTGTTTCTGTCATTATTGAGTCTCGATCATTGGCTAAGCTTGGTCCATTGAAAAGTGAGAATGTAATAATGAATAAAATTATGAAACGCATATTCTCCCCTCAATTGATCAGTTTCTTCAGTTCGAACTTGTGATCGGTCATGCAGAATTCGCAGGTCATGGTGATGATGCCGTCCTCGGCGCAGTCCTGTAATTCTTCGGCGGTGAAGCTGGCCAGTACGGACCGCAGTTTCTTTTCGGAACAGCGACAGCCGGACCGCATTTCTGTGGCGGTAAAAACCCGGACCCCCCTTTCATGAAACAGGCGCAGCAAAATATCCTGCAGGGACAGGCTATTATCCAGAAGCTCCGCCTTTTTGATGCTGGACAGCAGGATTGTGGCCGTGGCCCAATGGTCGCGAGCCTGTTCGTGACTGTCCCCCGCCAGATGCTGTATCATAATCGCCGCCGCTGTCCATTGGCCGCCCGCGTCCCGGTCGCAGCTTATCATCAGATGAGTGGGCAGCTGTTCAGAGGTCTGAAAATATTCCTCGGCAGATTCTTTCAGGGAATGATTTTGCAGGGCAACAATACCCTGATAGCGGTCCATATATTGGCCCTGGTCCATGGTGATCATAAGCTGGCCCATGCCCAGAAGGGGTTTGTCGCTCCCGTCCTCGTCTGAGAGGCCGCAATAGCCGCGCACCACGCCGCTGCCGCTGCCATCAGTGGAAAAATCGCTGACCAATGTCTGGATTCTGCCGTCACTTTTCAGTTGCAGGGTCAGGATGCCGTCATATTTCATCATGCTGCCCAGCAGAGCCGAGAGCGCCATGGCTTGCCCCAATTCCCTCTTCACATCATCGGGATAATCATGGTTGCCCAGAACCTCATTCAGGCAATGGTCCAGCCGGATGATCCGGCCTTTTATATCCTGTCCCTCGATCTGAAAGGCGAGACAGCTGTCATGGTAAAGCGGGGGCAGGGTCATTTGCCGAAACACCACATCAGGATGCTTTTCTGGATATGAAGACGATTTTCGGCTTCTTCCCAGATCACGGACCGGGGGCCGTCGATGACCTCGTCGGTGACTTCCTCGCCCCGGTGGGCGGGCAGGCAATGCATGAATAGGCTGTCCTTGTTGGTGCGCCGGATCAGCTTGCGATTGACCTGATAGGGGGTCAGAATGGCAATGCGGTCGTCCACATTTTTATCCCCCATGGAAATCCATGTGTCGGTGATGATACAGTCGGCGCCGTCTGCGGCCTCATCCGGGGCGTGGGTCAGGCGGACCTTGCCGCCATTATTTGCTGCCCATTCCAGCACTTGCGTTGGCGGCGAAAATTCTTTCGGACAGGCGAGAACCAGCTCACAGTCAAACAGCACTGCCGCATGAATCCATGACACGGCCACATTATTACCATCCCCGGACCAGGCAATTTTCTTGCCCTTGATGGACCCGCGATGTTCCTCAAAGGTCAGCACATCGGCCATCACCTGACAGGGATGGGAAAAATCGGTCAGGGCGTTAATCACTGGCACCGCCGCATGTTCGGCCATTTCCAGCAGGGATTCGTGGCTGTCCGCCCGTAACATCACCGCATCGACAAAGCCGGATAATACCTGCGCGGTGTCGCCCACGGTTTCGCCCCGGCCAAGCTGCATGTCATTGCCTTGCAACACGATGGCGGTACCGCCCAGCTGATGCATGGCCATTTCAAACGATACCCGGGTCCGGGTGGACGGCTTTTCAAATATCATGGCCAGACTTTTGTCTGCCAATGGCCGGTCGGGATGGACAAAGCCTTTGCCGTGGCCTTCTTCGGTGGCGGTGGCTTTTAAGGATTTGGCCTTGTCAATGATCTCCCGCGCGGCGTCAGGGTCAAGGGCGGCAAGGTCAAGAAAATGACGCTGGTTATGTTTCAGTCTGAAATTGCTCATTCTTCTTCCGCCTGTGGGTCGGGCAGTTCCCTGTTAATTTCGGCACATACTTTGGTCAGCTTCTCAAGGGCCTCGGTGATATGTTCTTTCTCAATGATTAGCGGCGGCAGAAGCCGGACCACATTATCCGCGGCCCCCACCAGCAACAAACCCTGGTTCAAAGCCTTGGCCACAAAATCTGCCGGTGGCGTTACCTTCAGTCGTAATCCCAGCATCAGGCCCATACCACGCACCAGCTCTATCACATCCGGGAAATCATGGCGCAGCTTCATCAGGCCTTTTCTCAAATCAAAGGACATTTTTTCCACATGGCTCAGAAAACCGTCGGCCAGCAATATGTCCAGCACCTTGTTGCCAATGGCCATGGCCATGGGATTGCCGCCGTATGTGGAACCGTGGCTGCCCACCGTCATGGCGCGCCCGACCTTTTCGGTGGCAAGGCAGGCACCAAGGGGAAAGCCGCCGCCAATACCTTTGGCGGTACAGAGAATATCGGGGTTGATCCCGCTATGTTGATAGGCGAACAGCTTTTCGGTCCGGCCCATACCGCATTGAACTTCATCAAGGATCAGCAGGAGGCCGTGTTTGTCGCACAGATCGCGCAGGATTTGCATGTTATCGCTGGACACAGGCTTGATACCACCTTCGCCCATGACCGGTTCGATCATGAGGGCGGCGGTTTTATGGGTGATGGTCTGTTCCACTTTGGCCATATCCCGGTAAAAAGGCACATGATCAAACCCGTCCAGCATGGGGCCAAAGCCCTTGGTCAGCTTTTCCTGACCCGAGGCGGCAATGGTGGCCAAGGTTCGGCCATGGAAGCAGCCTTCAAAAGTAATCACCCGGTAACGCTCCGGCGTGTCATTCTCATAATGATATTTCCGGGCCATTTTCAGGGCACATTCCACGGCCTCCGCCCCGGAATTGGTGAAGAACATGGTGTCGGCAAAACTATGTTTCGCGAGCTTTTCCGCCAGAGTTTCCTGCCCCGGAATGCGGTAGATATTGGACGTATGCCAGACTTTTTTCGCCTGTTCCGTGATGGCGTCCACCAGCTCCGGATGGCAAAAGCCCAGATTATTAACCCCGATACCACAGCCAAAA
>DRKK01000088.1 GCA_011051815.1 Sphingomonadales bacterium
AAAAGGGAGCCAAAGTTGAATTGGCTAAGAGTGAGAGTGTTGACCCCGAGACCGGTGAGCGTATCACATCATTTGAAAATCCGGACGGGTCACGGACTGTTGTAAAGGCGGATGAAAACGGCAAAGAAATCTCGCGGGAAGTCATGCCGCCAAAGGGCAAGGGGTTGGCCAGCGGATCAATGACCGATCCGGCAACAGGCGACGTTACGTCGGTATTTACAAATCCTGATGGCACGCGAACCACTGTAAAGTCAAAAATTACCGTCGATGAGGACGGCACCGAACATGCGACGTCGGTAGATGAAGACGGCAACAACATCGTATCGTCCATCGGGCCGGACGGTGTGGTCACTGCGACAAAAACCGGTAAGGACGGTGAGATACTGGAAAGCAGATTCACGGAAGACGGAACGCTGGAATCCATTGAAAAAACAACAGACGGTTTTGTGACAGAAACCACGCGGGATACGGACGGTAAATATACCATTGTCAAAAAAGACCTTGTGGGCAATGTTCTGGAAACAGAGGAGAGATATGCTGATGGCTCGACGGTAACGGTAGATAAAGAGGGCAACAGGGTAGAGACGTCCGCTGTGGATGAGGATGGGGAAATCGTCATCATAAAGACGGATAGTGAGGGCAATGAAGAGCTGCTGATTACCGATGATATGGGGGAGACACTTTTTCGTGAGGAATTTAGGGGCACCCCGAAAGAGGTGGGTCAGGAATATTACGAAAAAGTTATGGGGCGTAGCGATTGGGACAGTTTGCCGGATTCGGCTAAAACCCGTTTTGTTGACCATGAAGAACAGATAAAAAAAGATGCGGAATTAGCGGCTAGAAGGCAAGCGGATAAAGTACGCGAGGCGGAGGACCAAAAGGAAATGGCCGACCTGCGGGCCAAGAACGAGGTCAAGATGGCCGCTATCCAAGCCAAGCAGGCTGCTGCGGAGAAAAAAGCCGCCATTCAGCGCGCGCGGGAAAAACGGGCCGCCGAGGTGCAGGACAGTCTGGATAAGGGTAAAGAATTACGTAGGTTATTTGCCGAGGCACGGGATAATGGGGATCAGGATGAGATGGACCGGATCGTTGCCCTGCAGGATGCCCATGAGGCGGCCTCAATGGATCTGTTAAAATTCACCCCCGAGGAAGAGGTGGAGATGAATGCCAAGACGGCGTTGCGACAGAAAATTTCCGATCAAATTAATCGGGAGGCAAATGCGGCCGCCTTGAAAGAGGATTTGGAACGAACCCGGAATGATCCCTATAAAGATGTGGCGCTGGAAGGGGCCAGCCTTCTGTCTATCGGGGCGCAACAGCAGCTTGAATTGTCAAAATCCAACCGTCAGGAAGACCGACTGCTGTCAAAAACCGAAAACAAGAATATCGTCATTGAGCGTATGTTGAAGGATCCTAACCTTTCGGCAGCACAGCGGGACATATTGAATGATATGGCGGAAATGTCTGATTTGCAAACGGAGGGGGCGCTGGAAAAGAAGGCAGCCAATAACCGTATCGTTGCAGCAGGTTACCTGATTGACGGGGCAATGATGGCGTCTGGCGGCGTGGGCAATGCGGCGGCGGCCGTGGGCAGTAAACTGGTGGGTAAAGCCGTTGCGGTAAAGGTCGCGACCAAGGTGTTTGCAAAAAACCTGTCCAAAGGTCTGGCCACAAAGGCGGCGGCCAAAGGGGCCATGAAAACCGGGGCAAAAGTGGGCCGCAGTGTTGCGGACAAGCTGATCAAGCTCGCACAATATGATGTAAAAACCGGGGCCAGCAAGAAAATTGTCGAAAAAGCCGTTGCCCGTGCGACGGCCCGGAAAGTTTTGGCTAAAAAACTGGAACAGGGGATCAGCAAAGAAGTCGCCGAGGTCGCCGCCAAAAAAGTGGGTCAGTCTGTGGGCAAGAAAGTGGCCGAAAAGGTGGGCCGCGATATTGCTGAAAAAGGTTTGATTAACGTCGCGGCCTCAAAAGCCGCCGGGAAAACGGTAGCTAAGGTTGCGGGCAAGGAAACCGGTATTGCAGTTGAGAAGGCATTGGTTAAAAGCCGGTCAATCACCCGTGAATCGGCCAAGAATTTAGCCAAAAAAGTTGCGACCAGCTTGACGCCTAAGAAGACTCCAAAACCGATCGCCGTGGCCCGGCCAAAAGTAAAACCGGTCACAACTTCCGCCAAGAGTGCCCCCCGATTAGTGGCAAAGGCTAAGCCTGCATCAGCGGCTAAGAGCGCCCCTCGGGTCGCGGCCAAGGCCAAGCCTGTATCAGCGGTTAAGAGTACCCCTCGGGTTGCAGTCAAGACCAAGCCCGCATCAGCGGTCAAGAGCGCCCCACGGGTTGCGGTCAAGGCCAAGCCTGCATCAGCGGCTAAGAGTGCCCCTCGGGTTGCGGTTAAGGCCAAGCCAACACCAGCGGCCAAGAGCGGTCCTCGGTTGGTGGCTAAGGCTAAGCCATCTACTGCGGCGGCCAAGAGTGCCTCAAGGACTGCGGCTAAACCGGCAAATGCGGGGGCGACCAAGACAACGACAGAGGTTGCAACGGCAACAACTGTTGATTCCGGGGCAAATTTTGTTGGTAAAAATACCATCATGCCCAAAGGAAAAGTTGGTGGTATGAGCCAGATGAAAAAGGCCTATCCGCGCGGTATGCCGGATGGTAAGGTTGGGGGTATTCTGGACCGGAGCATTTTAGAGGGTGCCGCCGGGAAAACAGTAACCGACCCCCGGCCATTTGGGATGTTGCCCAAGGTGATGAAAACCATACAGGCAGAGGTCAATAATTCGGGCTTAAGCGTACGGATACGGGCGGCCAATGATTCCGCCATCGCAAAATTGCGGGCCGGACATCCGCCTAAACATGTAAAGTTAAAGTCTAAAACCATCAATGATCTGGATGTAAAACTCGGCGCCCCACCCGGAAGTCAGGGGGAGGTAGGCTTTTTCAAACCCAAGAAGCCCAAGGAGCTTGTGCTGCCGAAAAAACCAAAAAATGCCAATAAATTGCAGCTGGGAAAACATGATGCGCAGGTGGCTAAACTGACCAAACAGAATAAGGTCCTGCAAAAAAGATATGATCAAAGGCTCAAGGAATATGGCGATAATATTGATGACATCAATAAGCTGGTCGATAAAGGGTTGATTTCCGTTGAAGATGGCGTTGTGGTTGACAGGGGGTTGTCCAATACCCGCCTTGGGGCTGATGGTAAATTGAAATATAACCGGAATGGGCCGGAAGGCGGCACCGGAAAGGGCTTTACCGGGGATCATGATATGTGGGATTTCCGTCACCCTGATGGGCGTCCCATTGTAACGGACCCCAATGCGCCGGGTTATAGTGCCATTGCGCTGCGCAAAAAGGCAGAATTACAGGCGGCACTGGACCGGAGCCTGGCACAGACACAACATGGTCCCCATAAGGATTGGATTCCGGTGTCCAAACGGGATATTGGTATTGATCAGAAAATCCGTCAAAGTCATAATCCGGGCGGCGAAGCCCTGCTTGAATTCAGGCCCAACAAAGCGCCCCGGACGTCTTATGAAATTGACAAGAATGGTAAACTCACCGGCGCGTTGGAGCAGAAACTGGGTAAAGGTAGCCGTAAAGCAGGCGCAAAGGAGGCAGCGGAGACTATCAATGAGTGATTTTATTGAGGAGGCCATTACGGCGGCGGCGGTGGAATTGGATATTTCACTTAAGGAAGATAACCAATATGCCTGTATCATGACTAGTCCCCACGGTAAAATGGTTCGGGATATTACGGTTAAGCCGGGCTATGATGCGCCAACTTTGGGTAATGTGATTTATCATTATGCCCTTGTTGCACAGGAGGTCAGCCAATATGACGATGTGCTTGAATGGGCCGATGATACGGGACATAAACTGAGCGATAGTAAGACCCTGCCCAAATTCCGCCAGATGGTTGACGATAAAAGGGACCTGCGGTTGTTGTTAAGCGAAAGCATCTATCAGGATATGATGGGGGCGCTTGAAATCAGTCAGGCTATTTGTAACGCAAACCATTAAAAAGCCAGTTCCATGAAATGTTTCCGGCATAATACTTCATAGCGGTCATTGCCGCCGATTTCCGTTTGCTCGCCTTCCTTGATGACCCGGCCTTTTTCATCGGTCCGCAGGTTCATGGTGGCTTTACGGCCACATTTGCAGATGGTTTTAAGCTCCCGCAATTCGTCGGCCAACGCCAGAAGATGCATACTGCCCTCAAACAGATTGGCCTGAAAATCGGTGCGGATTCCGTAAGTTAGCACCGGAATCCCGATCCTGTCACAGATGGCTGCCAGTTGGAATACCTGATCCCGGGACAGGAATTGGGCCTCGTCAATCAACAGGCAGTTGATTTTGCGTTTCTTTAGTTCCTCGGTCACTTCCCGGTAAATATCGGTATTTTCGTCAAAGGTATGGGCCTTTGCCTCAAGCCCGATGCGGGAGGCCACAATACCCTTGCCGTAACGGTTATCCAAGGCTGCCGTATAGAGCATGGTGCCCATGCCCCGTTCCCGATAGTTGAAACTGGATTGGAGCAGGGTAGTCGATTTTCCGGCATTCATGGATGAATAATAAAAGTATAATTTTGCCATAAATTTCCTCTGGCGATAAAAATTTCTAAACAGTGGTCAAATTTTACCATAGGGTATATATATCAACAAATAAAGTTGAATCCCCCTTTGTGGGCAGTGAAGGAAACGACCATGAATACTCCCCCTAAATCTCCCGAAGAAATGCTGATCACGGCGGCACAGGCGGCGAAGGAACATAGCTATTCGCCCTATTCAAATTTCCCCGTGGGGGCGGCTGTTTTGCTGGAAGACGGACAGGTTTTTACCGGTACCAATATTGAAAATGCCAGCTATGGCCTGACTTGCTGTGCGGAGCGCGTGGCGCTTTTCTCCGCCCGGACGGCTTCCGCTGCCAAGGTTGCGGGGCTGGCTATTTCCATTGGCCGGGCGGGTGTTGATTTGCCCAAAGAATCACTGGTGCCCTGCGGTGCCTGCCGGCAGGTTATGTCGGAATTTCTGGCCCCGGAAACCCCGGTATATGTGGAGGGTAACCGAACCTTTACTATGGGTGAACTGTTGCCCCATTCATTCAAACTGACCCGTTAAGGAAATTACCTATGACAATTGTAAAACTGGAACCGGATCAGACGCGCGCTTTATATGAGGCCAGCCCGGCTTTTGTCACCCATCTGGAATGTTCCATATCTGGAAAAATATATGAGGCGGGGCAGCCTCACGGCTTGTCAGAGGACGGTAGACC
>DRKK01000089.1 GCA_011051815.1 Sphingomonadales bacterium
ACCATAACTGTAAGGATAATCCCTGCAAATGAAAGAATAATCAAGACTTATAAGAATATTCTTAACCCGGAAAATTCAATATTTTAAATAAATGGCCCGCACCACTGGCAAAATTTTTATGGGGGTTCTATAGTAGATAAAAATAACCTTTTGCCTGTGGATTCATACTGAATGTCAGATAACGACCCCGATAAAACCGAAGAGAATTACCGCGTATTAGCCCGCAAATACCGGCCGGTTAATTTTGATGAATTGATTGGTCAGGATGCCATGGTCCGCACCCTGTCCAATGCCATTGAAACCGGACGGCTGGCCCATGCCTTTATCCTTACCGGGGTGCGCGGCGTCGGCAAGACCACCACCGCCCGCATCATTGCCAAGGCCCTGAATTGTGTTGGGCCGGACGGCACAGGCGGACCAACCATATCCCCCTGCGGCGCTTGTGACAATTGCCGGGCCATCGCCGAATCCCGCCATGTGGATGTGATGGAGATGGATGCCGCCAGCCGCACCGGTGTTGATGACATTCGCGAAATCATCGAAGGCGTGCGCTATGCCTCCGTGTCCGCCCGTTTCAAGATTTATATCATTGACGAAGTGCATATGCTGTCGCGTAATGCCTTTAATGCCCTGCTTAAAACACTGGAAGAACCGCCGGAACATGTGAAGTTCATCTTTGCCACCACCGAGATCCGCAAAGTCCCGGTCACAGTCCTCAGCCGCTGTCAGCGGTTCGACCTACGGCGAATTTCCATTGAACAGCTTAACGCGCATTTCAGCAAGATTGCCGAACTGGAAGGCTGCGAGATCGAGGGTAAGGCCCTGTCCATGATCTCCCGCGCCGCCGAAGGGTCCGTGCGTGATGGTCTCAGCCTTCTGGATCAGGCCTTTGCCCACGGCGCCGGAAAAGTCACCGAACAACAGGTTCGCGATATGCTGGGCCTTGCCGACCGGGGACAGGTTCTTGACCTCTATAAAGTCACCCTCAAGGGTGATACGGCGACGGCGCTGAAACAATTACGCCACCAATATGATTTCGGGGCCGATCCGGAGGTGGTGTTGAGTGATATGCTGGAGCTGACCCATTGGCTGACCCGCCTGAAAGTGGTGCCGGACGCGGGCGAGGATGTTGTGACCTCCGAAGCCGAACGCAAGGAAGGGCTAGAGATGGCCGCCGCCCTGACCATGCCCGTCTTGACCCGCACATGGCAGATGTTGCTCAAAGGGCTGGAAGAAGTGAAATTCGCCCCCGCTCCACTGGCCGCCGCCGAGATGGTTCTGGTGCGTATGACCTATGCCGCCAAACTGCCCACCCCCGGTGAGATGATCCGGAAAATTCAAAATTCGCCCCCACAAAACAGCGGCACAACACCGGGTGGTACCAATACGCCGCCGCCGCAAAATACCGGGGACAAGGGCACCACAGGCGGCCCGACAGCCTTTCAGGTCATCCGGGGACAGGGACAGACCAGAATATTAGCGCAAGACCCCCTGCCCGCCGAAGGCCAGGGCCTTGAAACTTCCCCAAAGAGTTTTGCCGAACTGGTCGCCCTGTTTGAACGCCATAACGAGGCCTCCATCGCTTTTCAGCTCACCGACAACGCCCATCTGGAAAGTTTTGCCGAGGGGCGGCTGGATATTCGCCTGAAAGAACAGGCCCCAAACAATCTGACCGGGCGCATGATCAGCCTGCTGAAAGAATGGACAGGTCAGAGCTGGATCATATCACTGACCACGGAACAGGGCGAGGATACCCTGTTTGAACAGGATCAGAAGACCGAGCGGGAATTACGAAAGAAGCTCATGGAAAATCCGCTGATCAAAGCCGTCTTAACCCGTTTCCCCGGTGCAAAAATTTCCGATATTCAGAAAAAAGCCGATGAATTTTCCCTCATGGATGATGGATCAGCGGATTTTATCAATGACCATTTTCTGATTGGCGAAGACGAATTCGGCCTTGATTAACCCCCCGACAAAACCCCCACGGAGACTTTATGAAAAACCTTGGTAAAATGATGAAACAGGCTCAGGAAATGCAGGGCAAAATGGCCGAGATGCAGGCCGCGCTGGAACAGGCGGAATGTAGCGGACAATCCGGCGGCGGACTGGTGAGCGTGACCCTGAACGGCAAGGGCAATATGAAAAGCCTTAAAATTGACCCGAGCATTTTCAACAGCGATGACTGCGAAATGGTCGAAGACCTGATCGTTGCCGCCTTTAACGAAGCCAAGCGCAAGGTCGAAGACCATACCCAAAGCGAAATGGCCAAAATTACCGGCGGGATGCAACTGCCAGACGGGTTAAACCTGCCGTTTTAAAGCCAGGATACAAGGAAAACAGAATGTATCGCAAGGCCTCCTATGGTTCTGAACTGGATCAACTGATCCAACTGCTCTCCAAACTGCCGGGGCTGGGGCCGCGCTCGGCCCGGCGGGCAGCCCTGCAGCTGATCAAACGCAAGGATTCCGTCATGCGGCCTTTGGCCACGGCTTTGGCGGCGGCGGCGGAACATGTGAACCCCTGTTCCACCTGCGGCAACCTGGACACCAGCGATCCCTGTCATATCTGTGACGGGGACCGGCGGGACCGGAGCAGTATTTGCGTGGTGGAAGATGTGGCCGACCTATGGGCCTTGGAACGGGCCGGAGCCTTTCGCGGACTCTATCATGTGATCGGCGGCACCCTGTCGGCACTGGACGGGGTGGGGCCTGATGACCTGAATATCTCCGGCCTGATTGAACGGGCTGAAGATGCACAGGTTACGGAGATTATTATTGCCACCAATGCCACCGTTGACGGCCAGACAACGGCCCATTATATC
>DRKK01000090.1 GCA_011051815.1 Sphingomonadales bacterium
AAAAAGATGTCACACCATATGCACCGATAGTGCGCCACGGAAGGCAAGTAAAATCAAATGGTTAGGAAAAATTGATGAGGCACCAAAAATTCTTAATTAGGCACCAAACTGGCTCAAAAAGTTGTTAACATACTATAATAGAAGTACTTTCCTTTAGGCACCAAATTGCCGCCTATCATGGTATCATATTGGTATTATGCAGATATTTGAGGAGGATAGTAAAATATTGATTTTTGAAATGTATAAGCGATTTTATGAAATAGATAAGCCCATATATGGCAAATATTAATTTTAATAAGTAATCTCAACGTGCTTGATCTGACTATTGATAAACAAGACGTTTTAATGTTCGGCTTGTACGCGTTGATCTGGTTGTCTTTGAAGCCAGTTCCACTGTGTAAGGTAAGTTATCGCATTGGATAGATTATTGCTTGTTATATAACAGCAGACAACTTATAAGATATTGGAATAAGAATTCTTGTCCCTGGGGCTGGAAAGACGGGAAGTCAGGTGTGAAACCTGCGCTGCCCACGCAACGGTAATTACTTAAAGATTACGTTATCTTTATGGATTAAGTCCGGAACCGTCATTTTTATTTTTGAATTAAAGATACAGTGCGTTGGGCTCTGTTACGGATGATGTTGCCGGTTCTTTGAGCTGTCCTTTCAATATGAATCATCCCTATCAGAATCCATAAAATTGGATATATCTGATGGACATTAATACTACTTTATTATTAGGTGGAGCCCGGTCAGGGAAAAGTGGTTTCGGAGAAGAACTGGCTCTGATGTCCGGTCTTTTACCCCTTTATATTGCCACAGCGCAGGCCCGTGATGGGGAGATGAAAGACCGTATCCATCGCCATCAGAAGCAAAGAGATCGACCTTGGCAGACGATAGAAGAACCCTTGAAGCTTACCAGAATAATTGAACAAGAGGCACGTCCGGAGCGCGTTCTTCTTATTGATTGCCTGACCCTGTGGCTGAGTAACCTGCTTGAGAAAAATATGGATCCGGTAAAGGAAACTGAGGAACTTTGTCTAACATTGGGGGCTTCTCTTGGGCCTGTTATCTTAATTTCAAATGAGGTGGGTCAGGGCATTGTTCCGGCAAACCCACTTGCCCGAAGATTTCGGGATGAAGCCGGGAGGCTCAATCAGAGAATTGGGGCCATCGTGCCGGATGTTTCTTTGATAATAGCTGGACTATGCCTGCCCTTGAAGCGGAATGGCAAGACCGTTGATCACCATTTAGAAAGGTAAATTTCAATGCCTATATTCGCCGTAACATCGGCGCAGGATTTTGTGCGCTTGGTATCAGACCTTCCCGGTGTAGATATGCTTGCTCATGACAAGGCCGTCTCCCGGCAGGCGAGTTTGACAAAACCAGCCGGGTCGCTTGGGCGGTTGGAAGAACTGGCCATCTGGCTTGCCGGATGGCAGGGAAAAGAAGTTCCCTCTATTACAAAGCCCTGCTGTCTGGTTTTCGCGGGCAATCACGGCGTGGCGGCGCAGGGGGTGTCGGCTTTCCCGAGTGAGGTTACGGCGCAGATGGTCAGTAATTTTAAAAATGGGGGCGCCGCCATAAATCAACTGGCCCGTCTGGCTGGCGCTGAATTTAAGGTAATAGAATTAGAACTTGATCAGCCTACAGAGGATTTTACTATCGCCCCCGCCATGAGCGAAGCAGAATGCTGTGCCGCAATCCAGGCCGGAGCTGACGCTATTCCGGATCAGGCAGATTTCCTCTTGCTTGGTGAAATGGGTATCGGTAATACCACGTCTGCTGCGGCATTGGCTATGGCTATTTTTGGAGGCAAAGCGTCCGAATGGGTCGGGGCCGGCACGGGACTGGATGCCACAGGACTCGCCCGTAAAGTTGAGGTCGTCAGCCGGGCAATAAATCATCACCAGCCAGAGAAATTATCCGCCTTTGAGTGTCTGAGAACTTTTGGGGGGCGCGAACTGGCGGCCATAGTCGGGGCTACTCTGGCGGCGCGGCATTGTCGTATCCCTGTGATGCTGGATGGTTTTATTACCACCGCCGCTGCTGCGGTGATGGTCAGGGTAAATCCATTTTCCCTTGATCATGTTATGATTGGGCATATGTCAGCAGAATTGGGCCATAAGCGTCTGGCAATGGAATTGAACAAACGACCGCTTCTTGATTTGGATATGAGGCTTGGAGAGGCAAGCGGGGCGGTGGTCGCATTGATGATTGTACAGGCCGCTCTTGCGACCCACCAGGGTATGGCAACCTTTGATCAGGCGAAAGTCAGCCCTCATGACTGAACGGGCGCAATCTTCAATTTTTCAGAGGCTGCGGCAGGATCTGGCGGCAGCTTTTCTGTTATTGACCCGTTTTCCTGTCACGTGGGACAAATATTCCCCGGAAGCCCCCAACCTGAACCGCAGCCTGTGGGCCTATCCGGTCATAGGGCTTGTGGTGGGCCTTGTGGGCGCAGGATTTTATACGGTAGCCGACCGGGCTGGATTACCAGATATGGTGGCCGTCTTATGTGCGCTTATCAGCATGATATTTGCCACGGGGGCCTTTCATGAGGACGGTCTGGCAGATGTGGCGGACGGATTTGGCGGCGGACAGACTCGGGATAGAAAATTAGAGATCATGCGAGACAGCCAGATCGGCACTTACGGCGGGCTGGCCCTGATATTATCTTTTGGACTGCGGGTGGGATGTTTAGGGGTGATGACATCATCTCAAGTGGTGGTCGCGTTGATCGTCGCTGCGATGATCTCTCGTCTGATGATTGTCACTGGCTTGTTCATTCTGGTGTCTGCCCGATCAGATAGCCTCGCAACCGAAACCGGAAAGCCAAAAATGATTACGCTCGGGGCGGCGGCTTTGTTAACGGGGGGGATGATGGTCGTGCTTCTGGGGGGGGGGGCTGCCTTTTGGGCTGCCCTTGCTGCTTTTTCAGGTTTTGCAATAATGGCCTGGATCGCAATGCGCCAGATTGGCGGTTATACTGGGGATGTGCTCGGGGCTATTCAGCAGATATCCGAAATAGCCGTTTTAATTGCTTTATGTATTTATTGGGGTGGTTCGTGATGGCTGACGACATAATCTTAACGCCGTGGTATTTGGTGCGACATGCTCCGGTCAAGGGGGTGCGAAAAGGTATCTATAACGATGCCGATTCTGGTGTACTTCTACCGCTCGTTGCGGAAATTCGCCGCTTGGCAGACAGGCTACCGGCGGATGCCTTATGGTATGTCAGTCCGCTATTACGGACCAGACAGACGGCGGAGGCTTTATGGAGGGAATTGAGCAAACCGGGAGACGTCTCCTATGTGGAAGCATTGCGCGAACAGAATTTTGGTGATTGGCAAGGCCTGTCTTTTGAAGAAATTTGGCGGGAGATAAAAGGTTTTCCTGCCCATAACTGGTCACTTTTGGCAGCGGAGACCACACCACCGAACGGCGAAAGCTTTCAGGATGTCAGGACACGTGTCGCCAAATTTCTAGCAAAAAACAAAGCCATAGAGCCCAAACGTCCCCGGGTATTGGTAACCCATGCCGGGGTGATCCGTGCCATGATCGGGGTGACACTGGAAATGGAACCCAATCAGGCTCAGTCTTTTGGAGTTGATACTTTTTCCGTCTCTTTACTTTTGCATCAGACCGGCAAGGGCAAAGGCGGGGCTTGGCGGCTTGACAGTTTGAACAGGACATATGGAAGGGATGACAGGCATGAAAAACCAGAGTAAAAGCGGACCGGTATGGGATCAGAATTTTCACGATGATTTTGCCAGATTGTTGCAATGGCGAAGGGATGTTCGTCGTTTTGACACGCGGCCAATAGATGAAGATATCCTGATTGATTGTCTGCGGCTGGCTGTTATTGGCCCATCGGTAGGCAATGCTCAGCCCTGGCGGCTTGTTCGGGTACGAAATGAAGCCCGTCGCCAAAAAATTTATGACAATTTCAAACGGGCCAACGCGGATGAGTTGGCGTGTTATGAAGGCGAACAGAGGATGACCTATGGGGCGCTTAAGTTAGCAGGTCTGGATGATGCGCCGGTTCAAATTTCCGTTTTTGTGGATAACACGACGACTGTTGGTCACGGTCTAGGCGCGCGTACTATGCCGGAAGCCTTAGCCTATTCTGTGGTTGGTATGATGAATAGCCTGTGGCTGTTGTTGCGCAGCCACGGCATAGGACTTGGTTGGGTATCGATCCTGACACCGGATGACCTTGGGCGGGATTTGGATGTTCCTGATAACTGGACATTCGTTGGTCATCTTTGCATTGGGTATCCGATGCAAACTTCTGTAACGCCGGAGTTGGTCGCTTGCGGCTGGCAGGATCGATTGGATTTGGAAGATTTTCTGCTGGAGCGTTAGAAATCAATTCCCCGTGCCGCTTTAATTCCGGCATCAAAAGGATGTTTTACTTTTTCCATTGAGGTTACAAGGTCCGCTACTTTAATCAGGCTGTTCGGCGCATTGCGTCCGGTAACAATGACCGTTGTGCGCGGATGACGGGCAAGCAGGCCTTGTCTGACCATGTCCACATCCAGATACCCATCCCGCAATACAATATTCAACTCATCCAGAACCAGCAGGTCATAGTCGCCGCTGTTCATAATATCACAACTGACCTCCCAGGCCTTTGTCGCGGCGGCAATGTCGCGCTGCCTGTCCTGTGTTTCCCAGGTAAAGCCCTGACCCATTACCTCAAGACGCAAAAGGTCTGGAATAAGTTTAAAGAATTCTTTCTCTCCCGTTTTCCAGGTTCCCTTGACATATTGGACAATAGCAACGTCATGGCCCCACCCGATGGCTCTGAGCGCGGTGCCGAAAGCTGCGGTTGATTTGCCTTTGCCGTCTCCGGTGTGGATCATCAATAGGCCGCGATCGGATTTCTTATTCTGTTTGACGCGCGCCAGATGGTCTGCTTTGACTTGTTTCATTTTCTCGCGGTGAGTTTGATTATTATCGTTCATTCAGGGCCTCCTTCAGGCGGTTGAGTTGGTCGATATCCCGGGGTAAGCCAAAACGCAGATAGTTGGGGCGTTCAGGGAATTTACGGACGAGAATGCCGTTTGAAAGTAAGGTGTCATACAGGACAGGGACATTCACATGCCGGGTTAAACAGAAAAGATCTGTTCCGCCGACTAGGATCAGGCCGGCAGCCTTG
>DRKK01000091.1 GCA_011051815.1 Sphingomonadales bacterium
AAATATCCCGATGGCCCGCGGGTTATCTGAAAATGTATGGATCAGTATGGTGGCCAAGGCTGCCCCGCTTATCAGACAGGCCAGGATGATGATATATTTGCGGCCCGCTATTTCCCGGTGTAATTTACAGGCCCCTAAATTTACAACAAAGAAGATCAGCAAAAAGCTCGCGCTGCCGATGATGGCGATTTCGGTTATATTAATCGTGTTTGCCATGATCAGGCTTAGAAACAGGGTAAGTATGACCCCCGTGGTTGGTATATTTCGCTTTTCCCTATCCAGCATTTTGGGAAGCTCACCTTCAATGGCCAGGATATAACCCAGACGGGCGTTACCATATATGGTGGCGTTGATGGCGGAAAAAGTAGCCAGCAGGGCCGCGATGGACACAATCGTAAAACCCATTTGTCCCAGAGCCGGTTTCGCGGCCACGGCCAGGGCATAATCTTTTGCCGTCAGAAGCTGGCTTTCCGGAACAGTGCCCACCGTAATAATAGCAATAAGAACATACAGAATAATAACCAGCAATACGGAGAAATAGAATGCTTGGGGTAAATTCAACGCCGGATTTTTAATTTCGCCTGCCGCATTGGCGATAAGTTCAAACCCCTCATAGGCAACGAAGATAATCATACCGGCAACGATGATGGAAAAGGGCCCGCTCCATTGTGCGGGGGAGAGCCGTTCAGGATCAACATAGGAGGCGCAGGTGACGATAATGACGATTAGCAGGGTGATTTTGATCAAAACAACGATGGTTTCTGATTTGCTGACAAAAGAAGCACTTATCATATTGATTAGAGCCGGAAGCAGGATAGCCATGCTGATTAACAGATGCTTGAGCCACGGGCCGCTATGGCCTAGGAAAAAAGTTTGGGCATATGAGGAAAATGCGACGGCATATAGCGAAATGGTCACCAGATAGCTCAACCATAACATCAGATTTGCGGTGCCCGATAAAAGATTATGACCAAAGGCCTTGTCGATGAATATTACGGTGCCACCGCTGTTTTGATATGTAACGGATAATTTCGCGTAGGAATAGGATGTCAGCAGGGCGACAATACCCGCGAAAAGAAAGGCCACGGCCGTTGCGCCGCGTGCCAATGAAACCGCCTCGCCCAATACGGCAAAAATGCCGCCGCCCACCATGCCGCCAATGCCAATTGAAATGGCCCCGAACAGGCCGATGGTTCTGGCCCGGGATGGGGCGGGACTAGGCATTCCAGTCCAGAATAACCTTGCCGGACTGGCCGGAGCGCATGATGTCAAAGCCATCCTGAAAATCGTCAATGGCAAAATGATGGGTCAGGATGGGGCTGATGTCCAGCCCGCCTTCCAGCATGGCGATCATTTTGTACCATGTTTCAAACATCTTGCGGCCATAGATACCGTGGATTTCCACGCCCTTGAATATCACCTCGGTCCAGTCAATGCCCGTATCAGCAGGCAGGATGCCCAGAAGCGCCAGCTTGCCGCCGTGATTGATGGTGTCCAGCATATCTCGGAAGGCCGAGGGCACGCCGGACATTTCAAGGCCCACATCAAACCCCTCGGTCATGCTCAGATCCGCCATAACCTCGCGCACGGTTTGGCGGCCCACATTCACCGCCCGGGTTGCCCCCATCTGTTTGGCGATGCCAAGGCGGTAATCATTGACATCGGTGATGACAATATTGCGCGCGCCCACATGGCGGGCAATGGTCACGGCCATGATGCCGATGGGGCCGGCACCGGTGATCAGCACATCTTCCCCCACCAGATCAAACTCAAGGGCCGTATGGGCCGCATTGCCCAACGGGTCAAGGATTGCGCCCAGATCGTCGCTGATGGCATCGGGCAGGGGGCAAATATTGACCGCCGGAATGGATACATATTCGGCAAAGCTGCCTGCCCGATTGACGCCAACGCCAAGGGTATTGCGGCACAGATGTCTTTTCCCCGCCCGGCAGTTCCGGCAATGGCCGCAAGTCACATGCCCCTCTGCTGATACCCGCTGGCCCAGCGACAGCCCTTTGACTTCTGAGCCCATATCAATGATCTCGCCGGAAAATTCATGACCCACGGCCATTGGACTTGGTACGGTGATGGGGATGGTTTTCCGGGCCCAGTCGTCCCAGTTATAGATATGAATATCGGTGCCACAAATGGCGCTCTTGTTCACTTTGATCAAAACGTCATTATAGCCGACCTCAGGCGCGGGAATATCCTCCAGCCAGATGCCTTCCTCGGCCTTTGATTTTACCAGAGCTTTCATCAGCTGATTACCCCCAGATCGCGGCCAATGCGCGTGAAGGCGTCAATGGCGGTGTCAAGTTGTGCCCGGCTGTGGGCGGCGGACATCTGGGTGCGGATACGGGCAGCGCCCTTTGGCACCACGGGGAAGGAAAAACCGACCACGAAAATACCCTCGGCCAGTAATCTCTCCGCCATATCAGAGGCCAGCCGTGCATCCTTTAACATGACCGGAATGATCGGATGATCAGCCCCGGCCAGCTCAAACCCGGCCTTGGTCATCTGGTCACGAAAATACTGGCTGTTGTCCATAAGCTGTTGGCGCAAATCACCGCTTTCCTGCAACATGTCCAGCACCTTGCAGGTGGTGGCGGCAATGACCGGGGCCAGACTGTTGGAAAATAGATAGGGGCGGGAACGGTTGCGCAGCCAGTCAACAATTTCTTTTGACGCCGCCGTATAGCCCCCGGATGCGCCGCCCAGTGCCTTGCCCAGTGTTCCGGTCAGAATATCCACCCGGTCACTGACCCCCCAATGTTCCGGGGTGCCCGCCCCGCTCTTACCCATAAAGCCTACCGCATGGCTGTCATCAACCATCACAAGGGCGTCATATTTATCGGCAAGGTCACATATGGCGGGCAGATTGGCGAGGATGCCATCCATGGAGAATACGCCGTCCGTGGCGATCAGGCGAAAGCGGCTGTCCTGTGCCTTGATCAGACATTCCTCAAGCTCGGCCATATCGTTATTGGCATAGCGAAAGCGCGCCGGTTTGGACAGGCGCACCCCGTCAATGATGCTGGCATGGTTGAGGCTATCTGAAATGATCGCATCTTCCGGCCCCAGCAGGGTTTCAAACAGCCCCGCATTGGCATCAAAGCAGCTGGGATAGAGAATCACATCTTCCTGTTTCAGGAATTCCGCAAGGCGGCCTTCCAGCTGCTTGTGAATATCTTGCGTACCGCAAATAAAGCGTACCGATGACATGCCATACCCATAGTGATCAAGGGCATCCTTGGCCGTATCCACCAATATGTGATCATTGGACAGGCCCAGATAATTATTGGCGCAGAAATTAATGTAATGCTGATTTCCGCAAGAGGCCACGGTCACCTCCGCCTGTTGGGGGCTGGTGATGGTCCGTTCGGCTTTATACAGGCCCTGATCTTTCAGGTCCTGTAATTGAGCCTTCAGAAAGGCGGTATATTTAATACTCATAATGGGCATTTCTTGTTGAAAAATTTCTCCTGAGTATATTGAACCTGTCGATAAATGAAATGGAAAATTGACTTTAAATGTCCACTGTCTACTATCCCCCAAAAGGGAAAGCTGTAAATGAATAAAACCCGTAAAGTCGGTCTGATATTGGGGCTGTTGTTTTTGGTCTTGCCCATGGTGGTGTCGTCGCCAACGGGCATGAGCCTTATGGCATGGCAAACCACGGGAATTGCCCTGCTTCTGGCCGCATGGTGGGCGACGGAAGTCTTGCCCATTCCGATTACATCTTTGCTGCCTTTGCTGTTGTTTCCGGCTTTTGGGGTGATGACCATGGCCGAAAGTTCGGCCCCTTATGCCCGGCCAACCATATTTTTGCTGCTGGGCGGTTTTATCATTGCCACGGCACTCGCCCGGTGGAATTTACACCGCAGGCTGGCGCTCAATATTCTGGTGCGGGTGGGCGATAATCCCACGGCGCTGATAGGCGGTTTTATGGCGGCTACGGCGATTATGTCCATGTGGATCAGCAATACGGCCAGCACCATTATGATGATCCCTATCGCCCTGTCACTGGCCAGCGAAGTGGTCCGTGATCACAATAAACAGCATCAGGGCTTTGTCCTGTGCCTTGTGCTGGGCATCGCCTATGCGGCCAGCATCGGCGGCCTTGGCACGCCCATCGGCACACCGCCTAACCTGTTCGTGGTCAGCTTTATGCGCGAAAATTATGATATAGAAATCAGCTTCCTCACCTGGATGACTTTTGGTATTCCCACCGTGATTATCATGGTGCCGGTGGCGTGGTACGTGCTGACCAGATGGGCCTATCCCTTTAACCTGTCCGATGCCCCTGTGGCGCAGGATATGTTACGGCAAGAATTGCGCGACATGGGCCCGATGACCGTGGCGCAAAAGCGGGTGGCCATGGTGTTTTTGCTGGTGGCGGCCTCATGGATATTGCGGGTGCCGATTCAGAAAAACCTTGAGATTCTGCTGTGGGTCAATGATGCCATGATTGCCGTGGGCGGCGCGGCCCTGTTGTTTATTGTCCCGTCAGGTTGCGGGCAGGATAAGGGCAGCGCGCTTTTGGACTGGGATACGGCCAACCACATTCCCTGGGGCGTTTTGTTGTTGTTTGGCGGGGGCCTTAGCCTTGCCGCCGGGGTCAAGACATCGGGCCTTGCGGTCTGGCTCGGCACTGCCATGGCGGCCCTTGGCACCATGCCGCTGATCCTGATGGTGTTAAGTCTTGTGGCTTTGGTGGTTTTCCTGACCGAGCTGACCAGCAATACGGCGACGGTGGCGACCTTGCTTCCGGTCCTTGCCGCCCTCTCGGCCAGTACGGGCATCGACCCCATGATGCTCTTTGCGCCGGTGGCCCTGTCGGCGAGCTGTGCCTTCATGTTACCGGTGGCCACCGCCCCAAATGCGGTGATCTATTCCACCGGCAAGGTCACCATCCCCCAAATGGCCAATGCCGGTTTCCGGCTTAATCTGGTGGCCATTGTGGTGGTAACCAGCCTGTCTTATGCGCTGGTGCCAATTATTTTTGGTTAGCAGGCATCAAGTTTTTGTGGACTTTCCGCCGTTTCCCCCCATATAAGGCAGTATGACCAAGGAAATGACAGGTGCCCCGCGTGCTTTTCGCAAGATGCATGGGTTGGGCAATGATTTTGTGATTTTTGATGGCCGGGCGGACCGGCTTGATCTGACCGCGGCACAGGTACGCCATATTGCCGACCGCTCTTTTGGCATTGGATGCGATCAGATCATTACGCTTGA
>DRKK01000092.1 GCA_011051815.1 Sphingomonadales bacterium
AACCGGGGTTGAGAAAATATCCGTCTGATCCCATAATGGCCAGAAATCCAGTACATCGGGCAAGGAACGATTTTTAAGGGTCCAGTTGCGCAGAGGCAGGGTTTCGACAATCTCGCCCGTTTGCGGGTTGATTTTATAGATGTCAAAACCTGCCGCATAAAGCCATTTATCATCGGTTGATTTCATAAGCATGTGGATACGGCGCGGGGCTTCAAAACTGCGGACCGGTTTGGCATTTAATCCGTCAGCGGTATTATACACCGCAATCCGGGTGGGCAGTTGGCGATATTCCGACAGCATGATCCGGGTGGACAGCTGATAGACATAAAGCTCTTTTCCGTCCCGGCTCACATCAAAGGCGAAGAAGGCCTGGCGGCGGATGTCGCCCTCGGTAAAATCGGCCCGGAAAACCTGCTCGCCCGTATCAATATTAATGCCGGAAATGGATTTCATGCGGTTGGTCAGTACATAAACGATCTTGCCATCGGGCGCAGGGGTGAAGGAAAAAATGGTATGGCCGGAGTCTGGTACTTTGTGACTGCGGACAACCTGTTGTTTTTTCATATCCAGAATATGGATATAGCCGGGCTTTGAACCGGTGATCAGATATTCACGTTCCTCTGCAACGGCTCCGGTGATGAGCAGGGAAAAGAAAGCCAGAAAGAAAATTATTTTGCGCATTATTTTGTCCTGTTTAACGCTTGGGGAAAACATTGTTTAGCTTGCGCCAGTCCGCCCCGGCATTGGCCTTGTCCAGATCCCAGTCAGGATATGTATTCATCACATCGGGCACCTGCGCCGGCCACCAGCAGGGATCGGAACAGCCATAGAGGTCCGCCTCCATAGGCTGACAGAGGGACGCCACACCGCCGAACGCATCCACTTCCCATCCGGGGTCCATGGTAGAGGCACAGCCTGCCACGGTCTGCATGGCGAACACCTCACGGCGTTCATTCACTGGGCTGCTGTGCAAGGCATGGGCTTTCAGATTGATCGGTTTTAAATGTTTCATATCATTTTCCCATATCAAGGGGGTTATAGGTGCGGCCTGTGTTAAGCAGGGTGCGCGGGCTCACATGCTGTTCAAAGAAGCCGGGGTTCTTATTCAGGATGCGGGTATAGACCGTGATGCCGAAATCAATCCAGTCGCGCATAAGGTCGCAATAGTGATAGGTGGGTTTGTGAATATCGTCGTAAGTGGCATAGGATTCATGATAACAGCCCCCGGAACAGAGGTTGCGGATACGGCAGCTGTCGCACCATGTGCCGTCCCGGTCGGCCCGGCTTTCCAGAAATTCCCCCAGTTCCTTCTTTTTGATGCCGCTGTCCACATGGCCGTAAGTATCAATGTCAGAGCCTGTAAAGCGGTGACACAGGTTCAGCCCGCCTTCGTGGTCCACCGCCAGAAGGCCGATGCCCGCACCACAGGGCAGGGCCTTTTTGGTACCTTCATAAAGGTCGGTCATCATCTGATGCATGTTGGAAAAGCCGTTGTTGCGGCCTTCCAGAGCCTGAGTGAGATAATCCTCGCCCAATGCCCGCATATTCTGAAACACTTCATGGAGTTCTTCGTTGCTCAGGTTGAACAGAGAAATATCCCCCGATGTTACCGGGGCAAAGCCTACTTCCGCAAAACCAAGGTCATATTTCAGATGGTCATGGATGCCGACCACATCTGTGATCCCGGCGGTCAATGTCACTCGCGCGCCCACAGGCCGGGCGGTATAGCGGTCCAGCAACATGCGGGCCTTTTTGGCGACCACATCATAGGTGCCTTTGCCGCCGATGGTCTTGCGGTTTTTATCGTGAATGGCTTTCGGCCCGTCCATGCTGACCGCAATGCCGAATTTATGATCGTTCATATAGTCGATTATGTCTTCGGTCAGCAGGGTGGCGTTGGTGGTGATGGAGAAATCAACCTTCTTACCTTCGTTGGCACACCGCTTTTCCGCATAATCCACGGCGGCTTTGATCAGCGGCATATTGCTTAAGGGTTCGCCGCCGAAAAACACCACATTGACCCGGTCCCGGCTTTTGCCCTCTTTCAGCAACAGATCAATGGATTTTTTGGCCACGTCAAAGCCCATCAGGTCACCCTTGGCCGGCGTGGTCAGATCCTCTTTGTAACAATAGCTGCACCCCAGATTACAGCCCGTATTCACATTTAAAATGATGGTGCTGAGGGGATAATTCTCTATTTTAATCTTGCTATAATCGGGCCGGATGGGGGCTTCGCCCTCAACAATATCCATCTCCAGAAAATCCTCAACCACCTCCAGCAGGCGGTCCGGGGAATAGCGGCCCTTAAAGCGTTCCTCCATATCGGCCCGGCTGACGGTTTTCTTTTCCTTGAACAGGTCAAGCACATCGCCGGAGACCTCATCCAGATCAAACAGGGATGTGGTCGGGATATGAAATAACACCCGCTTGTCCCCTACGGTGACGTCATGGGCGTTTTTGGCGATATAATGCAGTCCTGCGGTCATCTGGTTTCCTGTTCTTACCGTATGGGCGGTGTGTTCCAGCGTTGTACGGTTACGATCAATTGGGCCTTGCCGGAAATGGCGCGGCCATTTTCGGTAATGGTGGCGATAATGCTCAGATTTCCGGCGTTATTGGTGGCATATTTCCGGGCCTTGTTGGGGCCAGCCCCGGCGGGCATAAAGCGGCCATTCTGATCAATATGTCCGGCAAATTCCACATCCTTCATCTGTTCGGCGTCTTCGTTAAAATTGGCGGCCTGCCATTTGGCGGGCATGATGCCGATCTTAATATCGCCCTGCTCCCCCGTCATATAGGCCACGGCCTCAAACTGGGCGGTGACCGGCGGGGTATTGCCGCCCCCGACCCGGGCAATGGTCCAGTCGGGCATGACCCGTATCTTGTCAATCTT
>DRKK01000093.1 GCA_011051815.1 Sphingomonadales bacterium
GCTGACCAACAGCGGCAGGGCGATGACCAACGCGCAGGCAAGATAAATAATCAAAAAGGCCGCCCCGCCATTTTCGCCCATGACATAAGGAAATCGCCAGATATTACCGAGGCCGACCGAAAAGCCGATCGCCGCCATTAGAAACCCGGCCTTTGATGACCATTGCTCAGTTTGTTTGCCTGCTGCCATATGCCTATCCGTCTATTTTAACCCGAAATATGCCTAAAGAACACTAAACCCCTTAGGGCCTGTGGACAATTACGATCAGGGTGTTGGCGATCCACATTTTATCACTGGCGAGGCACAGAATGCGCCGTAGTGCCATTCACTTCAAGCATTTTGTAACGCTGTCCAGTGATAAAATGTGGATCGTCCGCAGGATTTGGCCATAATGGCCCACTTTTACAGCAGTCGTCCTTGAATATACTGGTATGTCCGGCGTCCTCCTGCTTAAAATTGAGCCATTATGGTCAAACCAACACCCTGATCGTAATTGTCCACAGACCCTAGGTACTATAGATCATTCTATATCTTTCTAAACTTAAAAGTTATGGTGCTCTTGCTTAAAAATTACCGTCCTATGGCCGCTTAACAGGACGCGGCGCTCTGCGTGCCAGCAGACGGCGCGATCACTGTTAATATATATCTGGCATGCATAAAATCATCATACCTTTATTAAACGCTGGAAAAATATCCTAATAACAATCAGACCTGTAGATAGCTTACCTGCTACGGCCCGCAGATAACCAGAGATGCACCCCCTATCCATTATGTTCCGCATATTCTTCTGATACAGATTCAAGCCAATACCACAGATATTCACTGAAGCTGACATCAAAAAGTACCCTGAACCCCTCCGTCCCCATGGGCCAAAGCACCATATTGGCCTGTGCCAGCAGAGTTCGGGCGCAATGGCCTTCCGTAAAAACCTGTGCATCTAAATTCAGCGCGCACCCCTTGGCCAGCAAGGCCCGGGCATGTTCGCCTCTTATATCAAGGCAGATATATTGATCGGTCATAATAGCCGCAGTGATCGTTCTGTCCCCGGCGGTCGCTTCAATCCATCCGGCAATCGTCATGGCGTCCGGATCATGACAAAGGATCATCCAGGTATTTGGCCCCGTGCAAAGCAGCGTTATGGCACCATCCTTGCTCACGACTGTACCGTTAACCTGAAAGGGCAGTTCAGGCCCGAAGGCCTGAGCAAATGCTTCGCCAAAGTCCGTCATGTCAACGTCATAAACCCTATTCGAGCGTTGCAGCATAATCTTGCCCACTTCCGGCACAGGCAAGATTTGCAGGCCGTCATGGATAATAGACCGCCCATATAAAGGCTGGCGACGGCTTAAATGAGCTGGATCAGACATGTAATCTCTCCCCCTTTGGATCATAAAAACACGGCGCGACAATCTCGGCTTCATGGATACCGTCCGCATCATAAATATTAACCCTCTCGCCGAGGCGATCTGTGCCGCCCCTGATCAGCCCGAAGGCCACAGGCCACCCCATGGTCGGGCTTTCATAACTGGACGTCACCCGGCCATCTATAGAGGCCGGTGCGGATTGATAACCCGGGGCCATGATAATCCCGCCCATAGGCAGGGGCTTATGCCCCACGGCTTTCAATCCCACCAGCGTTTCCCGGTCAGGGCGCAGGGCATCGGGCCGGAACAGGGACCGTTTGCCCACATAATCGTCTGCTTTCTTGCGAGCAACAGCCCCAAAGCCCACATCACCCGGAAGGGTGCTGCTGTCCGTATCAACGCCCACATGGATGAAGCCTTTTTCCGTGCGCATGACCATCAGGGCCTCAAGACCAAAAGGGGTTATGCCAAGATCAGCACCAACCTTCACAAGTTTTTTCCACAAGGCCGCCGTATAGGACAGTGGAATATTCACCTCAAAACCCAGCTCGCCGGTAAAGCTGGTCCGTAATATGCGCGTTGACACCCCTTCAAGGAGGCCTGTGCGCACGGCCATATGGGGGAAACTGTCTTTGCTTAGGTCAATATCCGTCTCAAGCCGTAACAGCAGATCCCGCGCCTTTGGCCCCTGCAGGCTGATCGTGCCCCAGCCGGTGGTCAGCGACGTAATCACCACATCCATATCCGGCCATTCACATTGCCGCCATTCCTCAAACCACTGAGCCCGCGGACCAGCGCCGCCGCTGGTGGTGGTCACCCAGAAATGATCGTCTGCAAGGCGGGCAAAGATACCATCATCCATCACCGTGCCATGCTCATTGAGCATCAGACCATAACGCGCCCGGCCCACTTTCAATGTCTTGACATTATTGACATAGAAACGATTAAGAAATTCGGCCGCATCCCGACCCCGGATATCTATCTTGCCCAGTGGAGAATAGTCCAGAATACCAACATTCGTGCGAACCGCCATCACTTCGCGGCGGATCGCATCATACTCTCCTTCGCCCGGCTTTTGATAGCAGACCGGCCTGAACCAGCCGCCATAATCTTCCATCTCGGCCTTATGCTGCTGATGCCAGTCATGGAGCGGCAGGTAGCGCAGAGGACTGAATAATTTGCCTGTGGACCGGGCGGCCATGGCACCCATAGTCACTGGCCGGTAAGGCGGCCGAAATTTGGTGGTGCCAACCTCTGGAATTGTCCGCTTGGTGGCCCGGCCCAATATGGCCAGCGCGTTAACATTACTGGTCTTGCCCTGATCCATCGCCATGCCGGTGGTGGTATAGCGTTTAAAATGCTCCACCGAGACATAATTCTCCCGCGCCGCAAGCTGCACATCCGTCGCCGTCACATCATGGAGCAGGTCAACCCAGCGTTTGGCGCGGCGAATAGTCTTACGGTTCGTCGGCAGATCCCAAAGGGGCACCAGTGGTTCTGTCTTCAGAGCTTTTACGCGGGGCAGAAAAAGACTGCCCGCCCCGTCATTTATTTCCGCACCCTGTCGCAGGCAGTCCGCCAGATCAAAGTTACCCCCTGCCGCCCCAATACAGATAACATTCTGGACATAGTCCCGCGGCACAAATGACTGGCTTAGATCATCAAACTTCAGGCTGCCGCCGGACTGAGAATGCAGATGGACCACCGGTGACCATCCGCCGGAGGTGGCCAGCACATCACAATTAAGGGTCCGGCTCTCATGACCCAGAATATTGGCCTCAAGATCAATCGGCGCAATCATTGCCGCCCGGACGCCGCGCCGCCCTTTGGTTCCGACAACCGCATGACCGGGATAAATGGTAATGCCGCCTGCTCGCGCCGCCTGCGGTAGATCCCCTGCCGGATTATTACGGGCATCAACAATCCCCACCACCTTGACACCTGCCGCCGTCAGGTCAAGAGCAGTGCGGTAAGCGTCATCATTATTCGTGGCGACCAGAACGGCCTTTCCGGGCGCAACGCCGTAACGGTTGACATAATGCCGCACCGCAGAAGCCAGCATCACTCCCGGGCGATCATTATCCGGAAAAACCAGAGGCCGCTCTATGGCCCCTGCCGCGATAATCACCCGCCCGGCCCGGATATGCCAGAAACGCTCTCTGGGCAGAGAAATCCTGTCATTCTGCTTTAGGCCTCTGTGATCCCGCAACCGTTCCGAAACCGTCACCAGATTATCGTCATAATAGCCACTGGCCGTGGCCCGGATCAGGATAGTGACATTATCCATAGCCCGAAGCGCCTGTTCTGTCGCCAAAACCCAGTCGAGCGCTGGCTTGCCATCCAGTTCTTCTCTTTCAAACAGCAGCGAACC
>DRKK01000094.1 GCA_011051815.1 Sphingomonadales bacterium
ATATGGTTTGGATCAGAAGCACCCAAGACGTGGTTTATAAAGTCATTTCCAGCAGCCTTGTCACTTTAATAGACGAGACCTTGGTTCTAAGCGTGTCTAGGGCAAGGCGCCCCCGTATTTCGATGGATGGGACTGGTAATTTCCATGTGGTATGGCAGGCTGCATTCGGTCAGGAAGTCTATCATGCGTATCTCAAACCTGATTTGGTTAGTGGGGTTGTGGATATTTCACTTGCCGGGACATTGATCGCGGAAGATAATGTCTGCCCGGTAGAGGTTGATGGTATATGTCCCACAGGATTGACAGGTAAAGTTCATCATCCGGCTATTGTTGGTGATACTGGTACGGGCTCCGATGTGGCGACTGTTATTTATGGCCGTGGTAATGGGTTTGAGGTCCAAAGACTTGATAGCTTGAATAACAGTATTTTCACGACATCATTTGCAAACTTTAGTTCTAGTACCAACAGAACCGGGTTGCCTGAGATTGCATTGGCCCCGGATGGTAATATTCATTTGGCTTATCGTGACAGTAATGACATTTACTATAGCCAGATTGACGGTACAACGGGTGCTGTCCTGATTTCACCAGTAGCGGTGTTTACAGGTGGCGGAAGTCAGCGTCATCCGGGTATTGGGGTAACCCCGACTGGCGAGGTTCGGGTAACCTATCAGGATAATCGTTTTGGTAGCGGTAGCGAAGAAAGTTTCATGATTGGGTTTATGCCTGATGTTGCAACAGACACTATCACTGTTACCTTGCCTGAACGGGTGGTGTCATCCCGCAACGGGATAAGGGGAAATCATCCCTATTCCAAAATGGATGCCAACGGTAATATTCATGTAGTTTATTACGATGACCAGGAATGTTGTAGTGATAATGGAACAGATCTTTTGTTAAGGTCTTTCACTGGTGACGGCGCGCCGATTTCAGACATTACCTCTATTCCGGATCTGCCTACAGCGATAAATGGCAGAAGCATTAACAGGTCTGCGGCTCATATTGGTGTCGGTGGTAAAGGCGGCGCATCCGGTAGTAAGGTTGTAGTCTACACCGATACGCGTGAAGGAATAGACAGGATATTCATGAAACGTCTGCCTGTTGATGCGGACGGGGATGGTCTTTCCAATGTGGCTGAGGTGACGGATGGTCGGGTCGACCCTGCTATTGCCGATACGGATGCGGATGGTTTGCTGGACAGGTTTGAAGTTCTGGGTGGTCTGGATCCTACGGATGATGGGACGGGTGCAGCAATAAATGGACCTGCGGGTGACCCGGATGGGGATACTCTGACCAATATTGATGAACAACAGGCGGGAAGTGACCCACTGGATGCTGACACAGATGGGGACGGTGATAGTGACAAGGCAGAAGTAGATGCCGGTTCCGATCCGCTTGAACCTGCCTCAACGGTTCTCTCGCCGGACCCGTGATCTGCTGATAAAAACTGACCTTTGATTACGCAGGCAAGCTCTAGAGAAATATTTAGGGCTTGCCGCTGCTCTTGCTGGTAAATAAACATTATTTGCCAGAAAAACGTCCTATTTCCCTTCCTTATCAAGATAGTCCCTTCATTGTGCTTGCAGAAGCCGATGCCCGGTGTTAATTTCCGCCACGAGAATACTCAGGAATCTTCTAAGATCAGGAAAGACCGGAAAAAATGTCTGTAGATATAAAAACCGTGGCGAAAATCGCGGATTTGGCCCGTATTGCGGTTCGGGAAGAGGAGCTTGCCCCTTTGGCGGGAGAGCTGAACAATATCCTTGACTGGATTGAACAACTGTCCGAAGTCAATACCGATGGCGTGGCGCCCATGACCAGTGTGGTTGAGGTCGCCCTGCCGTGGCGGGCGGACAAGGTCACGGATGGGGGCTATCGGGATGATATTCTGGCCAATGCGCCAAGTACAGAGCATGGCTTTTTCAGCGTGCCAAAAGTAATCGAGTAGGGGCAGAGATATGAGCGAATTAACCAGATTAACCCTCGCCGAGGCCCGTGACGGGCTGGCCAAGGGCGATTTCACCGCCCGCGAAATGACGGAACAGCATCTGACAGCCATGGAACAGGGACGGGAGCTGAACAGCTATATCGTGGAAACTGCTGATATGGCACTGGATATGGCAGACAAGGCGGATCATATGATCCGGGGCGGCAATGCCACAGGCATGACCGGGATTCCAGTGGCGGTGAAAGACCTCTATTGTACCAAAGATGTTCATAGCTGTTCGGCCAGCCATATTCTGAATGGCTTTAAACCAAAATATGAATCCACCGTGACCGCCAACCTGTGGGCTGACGGGGCGGTGATGCTGGGCAAGACCAATATGGATGAGTTCGCCATGGGCTCGTCCAATGAAACCAGCTTTTATGGTCCGGTGAAAAACCCGTGGCGGGCGACAAAGGCGGACGGTGCGCTGGAGGCTAGGGACTATGTGCCCGGTGGCTCATCTGGTGGCTCCGTTGCTGCCGTGGCGGGTCATATGGCCATTGCGGCGACAGGTACGGATACCGGGGGTTCCATTCGTCAGCCTGCGGCCTTTACCGGCCTTGTGGGCATGAAGCCGACCTATGGGCGGTGTTCCCGCTGGGGTATGATTGCCTTTGCGTCATCATTGGATCAGGCGGGGCCGATCACAAAAACCGTACGCGATGCGGCGATCATGATGGAAAGCATGGCCAGCTATGATGTGAAGGACAGTACATCCGTAGAACGCACCGTGCCCAATTACGAACATGCCCTGACCGGGGATATTCGTGGCATGAAGATCGGCATCCCCAAAGAATACCGCATGGACGGTATGCCCGACGAGATTGAAAAGCTCTGGCAACAGGGCATTGCGTGGCTGAAGGATGCGGGGGCCGAGATCATTGACATCAGCCTGCCCCATACCAAATACGCTCTGCCGACCTATTATATTGTGGCACCTGCCGAGGCTTCGTCCAATCTTGCCCGTTATGACGGGGTGAAATATGGCTTGCGGGTCGAGGGCGATGGCCTGTCCGGTATGTATAAAAACACCCGTGCCGAGGGTTTCGGCGATGAGGTCAAACGCCGTATCCTGATCGGCACCTATGTTCTGTCGGCGGGTTATTATGACGCCTATTATCTGAAAGCCCAGAAAATCCGCACCCTGATTGCTCAGGATTTTGCCAAGGCTTACGAACAGGTGGATGTGATCCTGACCCCCACAGCGCCAAGCGCGGCCTTTGCCATGGGTGAGAAAAGCGATGACCCCATTGCCATGTATCTGAATGATGTTTTCACGGTTCCGGCGAGCCTTGCGGGGCTTCCGGCTATCTCAGTTCCGGCGGGCTTGAGTGCGAATAGCATGCCTTTGGGCCTGCAATTGATCGGGCGGGCATTCGATGAGGAAACCATGTTCCGGGCGGCCCATGTTTTGGAACATGCCGCCGGATTTACTGCAACACCCAAAATCTGGTGGGGAGAGAAATAATGGCGAAATATATTCAGGGCGCCACCGGCGAATGGGAAGTTGTTATCGGGCTGGAAATTCATGCACAGGTCTTGTCAGAGGCCAAGCTGTTTTCCGGTTCTTCAACAAAATTCGGCGCGGAGCCAAACACACAGGTGAGTTTTGTCTGTAGCGCCATGCCCGGTATGTTACCGGTGATCAATGAGGAATGTATCCGACAGGCTATCCGTACCGGGTTGGCCATGGGATGCGAGATCAACCTGCGGTCCGTTTTTGACCGGAAAAACTATTTTTACGCGGACCTGCCGCAAGGCTATCAGATTTCCCAGTTTAAAGACCCCATCGTGGGTGAGGGGGTGATGGAGATCACGTTGGATGATGGCTCGACCAAGTCCATTGGTGTTGAACGGTTGCATCTGGAACAGGATGCAGGAAAATCCATGCATGACCAGCACCCCAGCCAGACCTATGTGGATTTAAACCGCTCAGGCGTGGCTTTGATGGAGATTGTCTCCAAGCCTGATATGCGCAGTGCCGAGGAAGCCGGGGCTTATTTCCGCAAGATCAGGACGTTGGTGCGCTATGCCGGGACTTGTGACGGTAATATGGATCAGGGGTCTATGCGCGCCGATGTGAATGTATCCGTTCGCCGTCCGGGGGCCGAACTTGGCACCCGCAGTGAAACCAAGAATGTTAACTCCATCCGCTTTATGATGCAGGTGATCGACTTTGAA
>DRKK01000095.1 GCA_011051815.1 Sphingomonadales bacterium
CGCGCCTTGATTTTTATAGATATACGTATCTTGTGGAAAGAAAGTGTTAAAATATCAAGCTTGCGGATATTTATCCAGACGTATTATAAGCAAAGAGATGAATGCCGTCATAATCTGCCTGTTTTTTTAAGAACAACCAAATGAGTTGATGATAATATTGGGGGTGTTATGCCCAGCTTATGTCTATCGGCAATTTATAGGAACTATATTCTATATGAATGACCCGTCGGTGAGTTGGCTCTAAGGATTTCTTGGATGAATGAAGGATATGTGGCCGCATAATAAAAGTATCGCCATAATCAACTCTGCAAGGTAACGCGGTGTCTTTTCCTGTTATCTCATTAATTTCCGAATGTTTCAAAATTCCCCGTTTATGAGAACCCGGCATGACAAGCAAGCATCCATTTTCCTCATCAGACGGGTCAAGATGTATCCTGAAGGTGATCATTTTGTTGAGAACACCAAGAGGCGGTTGAACGTGATGTGTATTGTCTTTAACGGTCCAGGGCCCCCATCCTTCACAATTAAACTTTTGGTTTAAAGCAACCGTTTTGTCCTGATGCCAGCTGACAAGCCAGTTTTTATCAGGATTTTTATCGAAGAAAATAACCCGCACAATTTGCGGTTCTCCGCCAAGAATTTTGCGGGCTTCCTGTTGCAGGTTTTTATGGTGTGCTACCTGAAAAATACTTTTGAATTTCTTTTCGGCGTTTCTTATGCCATGTTTTTCAATGAGGTCTTTGGATTGGCTTATTTCAGCAATAACGTCTTGCAGAAGCTGGTCTGGCAGAAGATGTTGTTTGATTTCCACACCGTCCTGATGAATGTTCATGCTATGGATCATCTGACCTTCACCTTTCCAAAGTCTCCATCTCCTCCTGCATGGCCAGCCATTCAAGTTCGAACTCTTCCAGATCAAGGGTCATGTCCAGCTTTTCAGCGGTGAATTTTTTAAGGGCGGCGGCGGCCCTGACGTCACCGTGAACGTAGAGTTTCGGATTTTTCAAAGCCCGGTCATATTTGGCGATTTCTGTGGTCAGCTTCTTGATCTTTTTTTCCAGCTTTTCAGATTTCTTGCGTAGGCTGGTAAGCTCTGGATTCTCGCTTTTGACTTTTTCCACCACATCCTGTTTCTTGGCCCTTTTGCGGGACGTAGAACGGGCCTTTAGGATCAGTTTTTTGTAATCCTCCATATCGCCGTCATAAGGGGTGACGGTGCCGTCATGGACCAGCCATAGCCGATCGGCGCAGGCCTCAATCAAATGACGGTCATGGCTGATCATTATCACCGCCCCCTCATAGCCGTTGATGGCGTGAATCAGGGCTTCACGGCTTTCCACATCCAGATGGTTGGTCGGTTCGTCAAGGATCAGGATATGGGGCGCATCGAGGGACATCAGGGCGAATAACAGCCGGGCTTTTTCACCACCGGACAGGTCTTCGACCCTTGTCATGGCCTTGTCCGCGCCAAAGCTGAACGATCCGAGCTTTGCCCGAACCCGGCTTTCCGGTATGTTGGGCATGCGCGCTTTCAGATGGCTCAGCGGTGTGCCGTCCATATTTAGTTCATCCAGTTGATGTTGGGCGAAATAACCCACGCTTAGTTTGGAAGATTTTTTTAACTCGCCGTCCATGATCTCCAGCCGTCCGGAGATTAATTTGGCAAAGGTGGATTTACCGTTGCCATTTTGACCCAGAAGGGCGATACGGTCATCCATGTCAAGGCGCAGGTTGAGCCGTTTTAACACCGGGTTTCCGGCGCTATAGCCCACCTCACCATGATCCAGTGTAAACAATGGCGGGGCGAGCGGTTTCGGGTTGGGAAATTCAAAGGAAAATGTCTTGTCTTCCAGAATACTGTCCAGCGGTCCCATCCGTTCCAGCATCTTGACACGGCTCTGGGCCTGTTTGGCTTTGGAGGCCTTGGCCTTGAAACGGTCGATAAAGCTTTGCAGATGCTTCTGCGCCGCCTCCTGCTTTACAATATTGGCCCGTCGATGGGCCAGCTGCTCCCGGCGCAATTTTTCGAAATTATCATAATTTCCGGTATAGAGTTTTAATTTCAGCTGATCCAGATGAAGAATGGCAGTGACGGAGCTGTTGAGTAGATCCCGGTCATGGCTGACGATAATGATGGTATAGGGGTAATTTTTGACAAAATTCTCCAGCCACATGACCCCTTCAAGGTCCAGATAGTTGGTGGGCTCATCCAGCAACAACAGGTCTGGGCGGGTGAACAGGGTACAGGCCAGCGCCACCCGCATCCGCCATCCACCGGAAAAGGAGGAGCAGGGCCGGGCCTGTGCCACTCCGTCAAAGCCCAGGCCGGACAGGATACTGGCCGCGCGGGCCTTTGCCGTATGGGCCTCTATATCAGCAAGCCTCAGGTGAATATCCGCGATTTTCTCCGGATCAGTCTCGGTCTCAGCGGCCTTTTCAAGGGCCTGTAATTCATGATCAGCCTCCAGAACCGTATCTAGCAGGCTAGTGGCGCCGCCGGGGGCTTCCTGTGCCACTTGCCCCAATTTTGCGCCGCGTCTGATCTTTAAGCTGCCGTCATCGGCGTGAAGCTCTCCGGTGATCAGTTTCAGCAGGGTGGATTTACCTGCCCCGTTCTTGCCGACGATGCCGACCTTATGGCCCGCAGGCACCCGCGCACTGGCCCCTTCGAGCAATGTTTTTCCGGCAATGCGGTATGTTAGATCCTGAATTTGAAGCATGAATTATTCCGTTAAAATTGTTCGCAGAACCTAGCAGGATTGAATGAAAATACAATGGATGATTTCTTCTGTTGATGTTCCGGTCATAAAACACTATAACCCGCCCCGAAATGGATTTTTATTTTATAAGGATAGACCGATGACTGTTACCCGTACTTTCTCTATTATCAAGCCTGATGCCACACGCCGCAACCTGACCGGTGCGGTGACTAAAATTCTGGAAGACGGCGGTCTTCGGGTTGTAGCCTCAAAGCGCATTCACATGACCCGCGAACAGGCCGAAGGCTTTTACGGCGTTCATAAAGAGCGGCCTTTCTTCGGTGAACTGGTTGATTTCATGATTTCCGAGCCGGTTGTGGTTCAGGTTCTGGAAGGTGAGAACGCTGTGCTGAGAAACCGCGAACTTATGGGCGCGACAAACCCGTCAGAAGCAGATGAGGGTACTATCCGCAAAACTCACGCTCTGTCTATCGGTGAAAATTCCGTTCACGGGTCCGACAGTGACGAAAATGCTGCCATTGAAATTGCCTTCTTCTTTAATGAAGACGAAATCGTCGGCTAATTCATAAAGAAATTTTAAAAAGCCGTAGAGCCTTATGAGGACTGCGGCTTTTTTTATTTAAGGCGCACGTCAACGCTCAGGCCAAATTCTTTGCCCAGCTTCGATAAGCGTTCCATGACCACTTCATTGACCAAGGCCGCGTCTTTTTCTTTGACGTTGAGAAATATATTAGAATCATCCATTTGTAAGGCCGCTGATTTAAGACCCTTTGCGGTGCCGCCGGAAATACGCTGGCCCAGGCGCAGGGCAAGGCCCACCTGATTGGCGTAGAGGATGTCCGTATCTTTCAGGAGCGTTTCAACCTTTGCCGTTTCTTTCTCGCCGGTTTTGCCCCCGTAACAGATGTAAAGCGTCAGACCGATAAAGGCCGCACCCCGGTGATTAACCCCAAGCAGGCGGCCATGGAGAACCTCATAGAGGACTTTTTCCGCCCGGTATTCCGGATGACCGCGCCAGCCCACGTCGCTGAGGATAGAGGCCGCCAGCCTGAGCCGGTTTGGCTCAAAGGCATCATTTGGGAACAGAGGGTCAATCCATTTTTGCATGCGTTTCCCATGCTCGGAAAAGCGACCCGTATTGGCGGCAATGTCATGGCAGGCGGCGATCAGGGGGTCTTGGGCGCGCACGTCCGGTGCCATACCTTCATACAGCAACCCCTCCCGCAGGCCATAACCTGATACGATTAGCCGTTTGGATTTCAGCTTTTTAATCAGGCGATTGAGGATATAGGCCGATAAGGACAAGACCTTGAGCCGCCGGGCTGATATATGAACCCGGTAGCGGATGAGCTCCGCATAGCTCATTTTAGACAGCTTTTCGGTAAGAGTAAGGGCTTCTTCCCGGCTCATGGTATAATGGTGGACATTATTGAGGGCATAGCCCCGTTCCATAATGTGAATCTTTGCCAATGCGCGCCATGAGCCGCCCACTGCGTAGAAATTTTCCTGTGTATGATTGTTTTTCCAGTCGAGGGAATTGATGGCCCGGTCAATATCTGCTTTGGGTGAGGATATGGTCTCCCCATCCAGAGACTGATATTTCAGGGGTCCGATGGCAAAACTGACCTTTTCCTCTACCGTCCCCTTGCCGGACAATCGGGAAAGTTCCAGGCTGCCACCGCCCAAATCACCCATGATGCCTTGGGCCCGGGGCAAGGCGCAGAGGATACCAAGACCTGACAGCCTTGCTTCCTCAATGCCCGGAATAACCGAAACATCCAGATGACATTCTGTTCTGATTCTATCGGCAAAGGCCGGGCCATTTTTAGCTTCCCGGACCGCAGAGGTGGCCACAACCCGGTAATTTGTCACATACATCTTGTCTAACATTAAGTGAAAACGCTTCAGGCTTTTCAGGGCCTGTTCCATGGCGTCATCCTGCATGCGCCCGGTTTCGGACAGGCCGCGGCCCAGACCGCAGAGGATTTTCTCGTTAAAAATGACATAGGGCGCGCGCTTCAGGCTCTCGTAAACCACAAGGCGAACAGAGTTTGAACCAATGTCTACTACGGCGAATTTATCCAAAATATTTTACTCATTTAGCAGCAACGGGAATTCCTTACCCTTAATTGCTTTTCCCATGCCTGACAAGCTGGGATTTTTTAAAAAATATTCATGGGCAGAGAATTTTACGTCGCCCGGCTTTGC
>DRKK01000096.1 GCA_011051815.1 Sphingomonadales bacterium
AAACAGTAACCGTTATTTTCAGGCTACTATTACCAAAGCACGGCCTCCTTTGTTGCAAGTCCTTGGCTGTGATCAAGCAAATGTTGTTCACAAGTCCCGGTTGTTGCCTGATAATGGGGCCCGCTAAATCTCCGGGAAATTGGCGGACTGGCAGGGTGACAACGGCATGGAACATACTCGTGGCGCACCCTATCATCCACAAACGCAGGGCAAGGTCGAACGCTGCCATCAGACCCTCAAAAACCGTTCAGTAAATACAAAAACTAGCCTATTTAATTCGATGACGGACATTAAAATCGGCCCGGACACATTGTATAATTAAAGTTTTTTACCTTGGGGTCTCAATGGTTAACATTACTTTCCAAATATTGTGGGTAGTAACAAGCCTAGTGTAATCATGAAGGCAAACATGCCCAGCATCATATAGGCCTCATATTTATGAAGAATACCGGTACCTTCCATTCTGTGGGCCTTTTCCGGCGAGATGTCAGCTTTACCATGCCTGATGGTGGAGACCAAAATGCCAACACCGATCGTAATAGCGCAACCAATAAAATTCCACCAAAGCCAGAAAACATCTGGTACATAAAGCCATAAATAGCTATTGATACCGACCCCGGCCACAAGCCCCATATTCGCCCCGAGGGCATGAACTCGTTTGAATAGAATAGCCAGCAGGAAAGTCCCCAATATGGGGCCATAGAATACGGATCCAATTTTATTGATTGCCTCAATAACGGTGCTGGCAATCTGGCCACCGAATATAGAGAAAAGAACGATAACCACGCCCCAGAAAAAAACCACAACGCGGGACCAGAAAACATATTTTTCCTGTTCAAGCTCTTTGCCGGTCAGGCGTGTGAAATCTTCCATTGTCACAGCGGTTAAAGAATTGAGAACAGAACTAAGGGAGGACATAGCGGCGGCAAGCAAGGCCACAACCAATATGCCAATGATGCCGTGGGGCAAGTAATTGACAATGAACAGTGGTACCATCATATCAAGTTTGTCAGCCGGGATCATATTCATAAATTCCGGGGTCATCGTGACAAATGTTCCCAGGATCAATCCAGATGTGCAATATACCAAAACAATAGGGAAGCGAAATAACCCGTTGCATAATAGGATCTTTCGCACTGTTTTTTCACTATTGGCTGAAAGCGTTCGCTGCGCCTGTGTCTGATCACAGCCGTAATAGGACGCATAAAGTACCATGCCGCCAAAAATCATGGGTAAAAGCCCCCACTCATCACCATTAAAACCAAATGAATCTGCCCGGATGACCTTGAGGCGCTCCGTATCTACATTGGCCATAAAGACGTCAAAACCACCCAGATTATAGAGGGCAAAAGCCCCAACGGCGATCACACCAAGGAAAATCAGAATCATCTGGATGGCATCGGAATAAACAACGGCCTTCATGCCGCCCTGCAGAGAATAAATGATGGTAATAATGCCGATCACCATAATTGAGGTCCAGAAGTCGATCCCCATCATGCCTTCTAAAATAATGGCAGTGGCGTATATGGTGATGCCAGTGCCAAAGGAGCGGCTTACCTGAAATACAAAACTGATCAGGAGACGTGTGGACATGTCAAATCTGTTTTCCAGATATTCATATATGCTGACAACGCCTGATCGGTACAGGGGCGGCAGGATATACATCATCAGGAAAATCATGGCCAGCGGTACGGCAAATTCGTAAGCCAGCCAGACCATACCGCCGTCCGGGCGCAACCCCACAAAAGCCGGGGCGGAAATGAAACTGATGGCGGAAAGCTGCGTTGCCATTGTGGAAAGGGTCAGCGGGAAAGTTCCCATGCTTCTGCCGCCAAGGAAATAATCTTTTTTTCCTTTTTGTTCCTTGAAGAAATACCCCATGCCCAGAAGCATGGACAAATAGCCCACCACAATTGCATAATCGACATAATTCATGTTTTATCCCTTACCTTCTCTATGTTTGCCGACTCAGTTGTTCGGCCATGAGCAGGAACGTACTTGCGGTCCAGGTGAACCCCGGGTCGCGCAAAGCCTTTCCCGTTATGGCATGGTGGTTTTCGGCAAAATTATTATCCCGGCACATATTGCAGAATCGTGCGGCAATATCATAGGCCAGATCGGGGTAACCACTTCTCATCAGGCCTGAAAAAATCAGATAGGTTGAGGGCCCCCAAATGGGGCCGCGCCAATAGCCGTCATCCATAAATTTGTCGCTGTCCGGATGTTCTGTGGCCAGACCATGGGGTGTTTTGAATCGCGCAATGGACGTGACAAGTTTTTCACGAATATCGGACGGTAACCGCTTGCCCAGTAAAATTGGCAAACAATAGATCAGGCAGTCAGAGGTTATAATCTCGCCCCGTATGGCTCCCTTGGCAATAAATTTTGTCCCGTCCCAAAGTTCTTCAATCAGTGCATCATACATGTGATCTGCCTTGATTTTCCAGAATAGGCTTTTGTCTTTATCGTCCATCAGAGCAGCTATTTCTGACAGGCTATCCATCTGTATTATCAGGAATATATTCAGGTCCGGGCCAATAACAGGAACCGTCTCATCGAACATGGTACAGTTGTCCCAACCGCTATCATAGCCGTGCAGATAATGGGCCAGTTCCGCGTCGGGTAGACGGCGGTGGTTCAGCCAGAAATCGGTCCATTTCTCAAGGGAGGTAAAGAGGGTTTGTAACCTTGGATCATCTGAGGAAGGATCAAGGCGTTTGATAAGTTCCTGAATGGTCCAGCCATGAACGGGCGGCTTGGTATAGTTGAAAATGAGGGACGTATCATTATAGGCATCCGGATAGCAGCCAAACTCATCCTGCTCATCAACCATCACCAGCATTTGATCCCAGGCGAGTTGTGGATGGGCCGGTGCCAGCGCGAGGGCATTAAAACAATGATCCCAGCTCCAGACCTTGGCCATATAATTTTTTGACATTAGCATGGTCGGACGCTTTAACAGGCCATGAGGCTTTACCACGGCGGACCAAGTTATATAAGCGGCTAATCCCCGCGCGTTTTGATATGCGACATCGCTCATCGGGGTATTTTTCACCCACTGGATAAATTCAGCTTTCACGTCTTCATGACAGGATGTAAAGCTGCGGCGGTCCCGAGCTTGCCAGACGGTTAAGAACATATCAATGGCGATTTCCCAGTTTTGTCCTGCGATTGTCAGTTCAACATCAAATTCTTTGCCGGTTTCATTCTCTCGCTGTGACCGCCAGCGCATGTCTCCTCCCAAACATTGAATTTGAAATTTTCGCTGCATGGGCAGAATATTAAAGGTGGCAAACCGGCCTTTTCCCTTTTCGGCCTCAGTTGAATAAACTTCAGTCCTTTGGTAGGGGATTAATTTAAGATCAAGGCCAGTGCCACGAACACGCAGGCTATCAGTACCATCGAAAATGATTTCCACAAATTCTCCATCATTGCCTGACCACTTCATGGAATGGGGGTGGGCAACAGGACGAATATCAATAGCCTTTCCGTCTT
>DRKK01000097.1 GCA_011051815.1 Sphingomonadales bacterium
CGCAAGTGTATCAGATAATGCCCCAAATTCGTCCCAATAGATAATGCGAGCGGTCAGGTCACCCTTGGCGACCCGTGATGCCACATTTTCTATCTGGGCAAATGCATTTTTATATAATTCATTTTCTTGCCGAAGCTGAGCAAGCTCATCGTCGGAATGTGATGTATCTACAACAGTATTATTACGGCTGTTTATCAATTTTGCTAACATGATTACCCCCTTAATGACCAAATAAATTCTGAATATGTTTTATCCTGCTCTGCTAATAAATTCTGCAACAATGAAGTGCTGGCTTTCAGCCCCTCCTTCGCATTGGCATGCTTTTCCTCCTCCTCTAACAAGGATTTATATATTTTAGAAATAACATCAACTTTCTGTGCCTGAGGATAGCGGCGATTAGAATGATAGCCATCAACATTACCGTCCTTATCAAAGCTGGGCGTTACATGAGCAAAAACCCAATAGTATTTTCCTGTCTTTGACATATTCTTAACATAAGCGAACAACTCGGACCCTGCCGCAATCGTATCCCAAAGTAATTTAAAAACCGCGCGCGGCATATCCGGATGTCGGATAATGCTGTGTGGCTGTCCAATAACGTCCCGCGTTGACATTTCAGCAACCCGGCAAAAAACATCATTGGCATAGGTCAACTTTCCCTTCAAATCGGTTTTGGAAACAATTATTTCCTCCTTACCGAAGGTAATCTCTTCATTAACTGGTGTTACAGAATAGGCAGTCATATAAGTTCTCCCGCATTGAACAAATGGATAACCACGGTTATTCGTGGGCTATATCCGAAGACATAGCACCAAAGTTAAAACCATAATCCTAATGTAAGGTTAACATTAGAGAGATGTTATATTTTTATTGCGAGAAAATGTTAAGAAAAGATACTCGTGTAGATTGCAATAATTATGCAGCATAAGAGTGTTAAAATATATATTTTAACACTACATAGTATTTATCAGATATTTTTCTTTGGCCACCATTCCGCGGATTTCATCCTTTTACGCTGAGATAATCTGTCATCCAACCAAAGAGCGAATTTACGAAACCGCCCCCCAGCGATTTTCTGCCATAGCCGATTATACCATACACTATAATCCCGGTTATAAGGACAAACCCGGATACAGATTGAACAGTCCGTATTCTGATTAACCCAGAATTTAAAGCATTTCTCTGCATCCGTAGACCATTTCACCACGCCTTTCAGGTTAGAGCGGTTAAATATCTTATCTGACGGTGCCTCAAAGCTAATGGCCTTGGGCGGGCAGCCCTTGGCACAACGGTTGCAAATATCGCAAAATTCTTTCACGCCAAATTTTTTCGGCCTGTCATGGACCAACGGCATATCCGTAAAAATTTTACCAAGCCGCAGCCGCGCGCCAAATTCCGGCGTGATGAGCAGGCTGTGGCGCCCGCCCTCCCCCAACCCGGCCTGCACCGCCAGCGGTACTGCAAGGGCGCTGTCATTCATTGTGGCATAGGCCCTATAGCCTAGGTTGCGAATATATTGCGCCATGGTCAGTAATGTTACACAGTCATTGGTATAGCCCATGCCCGTAGCGGACCCGGCCAACGCAGAAGGCACCGTGGCGGTCAGATCCTTATCCATGGATTCACCGGTCACAATGACATTGGGCAGATCACCTGGAATATCCAAGGGCTTTGATTTGCCGCGCGTGTCATAGATACCATCATACATCCAACGCTCATCATAAGCACAGATACCAATCAGGTCCGCCCCGGCGAAAGCCGCCACTTTACGAATATCTTCCGTTGCCTGATGGTCAGATTGAAACGCATAAGGCGCCGGCGCGCCGTCATCATGGGAGGTAAAATGATCATGGAAACCTTCCTTGCGCCCGTCCTTCTGTTCCCGGATCAGGTTACAGACATGCCAAGCCGCATTCCGCAAGGCATAGTCACGCTGGCTAAACCCATCCGCCTTTCGGGCCTTTGCCTTGGGCATATAATAGCCCTGATAAAAATCCTTGACCTTCTTGTTGGCAACCCCCTCATCCCACAGGGCGCGACAAAAAACATCATCCCGCTGGCTGAATTTCTCAAATGTATCAAGAACCTCAATCCCGGTCAGCCGATCAATTTCACGGCGATAGTCGAAATAGTTAGGCCGCTTGACCTGTTTTTCTGTTATGCTGTTGCTCATAGTTTCACTATATCAAAATAATGTTTGACGTCAAACAATTTTCTGTAATGATATGAAATAAGAGGATTTATAAACTTAAGGGATAATTTGTGACAAAGAATGATTTAAGCTATGGCCTGTTCAGCAATATGGTCGGGATTGAATTACGCAAGGCGCAATTACTGGCGACCCAGACTTTTATGGATGTTCTGAAGGGCCGAATACTGCCCGGACATTTTACAATCCTGATCCTTATTGCCAATAACCCCGAGCAAAGCCAAAGCCGCATTGCCGAGGCCGCCGGGCTCGACCGTTCTTCTCTGGTGCCTGTTCTGAAACAATTTGAGAAAGATGGGCTGATCAACCGGGTCTCCGCCCGTCATGACCGACGATCAAAAACCATGACCATCACCGCAAAAGGTCAAAAGCTGATTGATCAATTTACTGGCGACATTCAGAATCTGGAAAATATGCTCATTGAGGGGCTGGGCAAAGATAACCACGCCAAGCTGGCCGACCTACTGGTTCAATTTCAGGATTTGCTGAACTCCCGCCGCTAAATGTTATATTGGCCGGGAAAAGTCCAGATTCCGGCCTGAAAGCACAACCCGATCGATGACTCTGACCCACTGCTGTCCCCATTGATCTTGACCTTAGAGGAAAAAATAAATGGAACGCTGTAACGCCG